>CAZQJB010000027.1:0-11726 GCA_964593115.1 uncultured Aquificales bacterium | reverse complement strand
CCTCCTCGTGGCCAGGGAGATCCAGAGGGAGTACGGCCAGGAGCCCGAGGTGGTGATGATGATGCCCATACTGGAAGGGCTCGACGGGGTGCAGAAGATGTCCAAGTCCCTGGGCAACTACGTGGGGGTGACCGAGGACCCCAACCAGATGTACGGCAAGCTGATGTCTATCTCAGATGACCTGATGTGGCGCTACTACGAGCTTCTAAGCGATCTCACCCCATCGGAGATTCAGTCGTTGAAGAACAAGGTGGAGTGGGAGCTCTACCACCCCAAGCAGGCCAAGATGGACCTTGCCCGCGAGATAGTTGCCAGGTTCCACGGCGAGGAGGCGGCAAAAGAGGCCGAGGCCCAGTTCGAGAAGGTGTTCAAGGAGCGCCAGTTGCCAGACGATATGCCCGAATTCGTGGTGGCCACCGCCGAGGATCCCGTGTGGCTGGTTAGGGTGCTCACCGCCGTGCGCTACGCCAAGAGTTCGTCAGAGGGTGTACGCCTCATCCAGCAGGGTGCCGTAAGGTGGGACGGCGAACGGGTGACCGACAAGGACACCAAGGTCTCTTGCGACGGTGAGGAGCACATCCTGCAGGTGGGCAAGAAGCGATTTGCAAGGGTGAGGCTCGACTTCAGGGCAGATGGCTGAACCGAAACTACCCCCTCCCGGTGCCCTGGTCTGCGCCATCATGGGGAGGTGCGATGCCCCCTGGAATGATGCCTTGGAGCTGCTGGGAGAGAGGTGGGGAGAGGTTGTATTGGTTGGTCCTGACTATCCATTCACCTTCTCCACGTACTACCAGGCGGAGATGGGAGATGGGTTGCGCAAACGCCTTTTTCTCTGGGAGGGGTTGCTGCCCCAAGAGGCATTGAAGGAGGCAAAGCTTTTCAGCAACGGTGTGGAGGCGAGGCTTGCAGGACCAGGGGGATGCCGAAGGGTGAACATAGATCCCGGCTTGCTGACATTACACAACCTTGTGCTTGCCACTGCCAAGGGGTATGCCCATCGCATCTACATGGGCGGCGGAATCTACGGGGAACTGACATTGCTCTACCAGGACGGTGGTTTCAAGGCGCTGCCGTGGACCTATCCAGACTACCGCTCAGAAGAGGTGATGGGCTTCATGGGAAGGGCGAGGACGTGGTTGAGAGAGAGGCTTAAAGCCTGGGGATACCTGTGATGGGCATAGAGGCCAAAGTGGAAGACGATGGTACCCTCTGCTGCGGGATAAACGTGGTGAGAGAGGCCCTGGCGGCGGGGCGCCCTGTTGAGGCCATCTACCTGGTTGAGGGCAGGCTGCATCCTCGACTGAACGAGGTGTTTTCCCTTGCAAAGGAGAGAGGCGTGCCGGTTCACAGGGTGCCCAGGCGTGCCCTGGATCGCATGGCCCAGCAGCACCAGGGGGTGGTGGCAAGGCTGCTGCCAGTGCCCATGGTCTCAACCGCCCAGATGCTCTCCCTGGCACGGGAAAGGGGAGAGGCCCCCTTCATCTTGGCGGTGGAAGGGGTTCAAGACCCCCGTAATCTCGGGGCACTTATTCGTACCGCTGCCATTGCCGGTGTTCACGGCCTGGTTCTGCCCAGCCGAAGGGTGGCCCCCCTCTCTGCGGCGGCCATCAAGTCTTCGGCAGGCGGGGTGTTCACCCTGCCCATTGGTAGGGTGAAAAACCTTAACAACGAGCTGAGATGTTTGAAAGAGAAAGGGCTTTGGGTGGTGGGTACCGCAAGCGATGGAGACAGCCCCCTCTTCTCGTCAGACCTCACCCTTCCCCTTGTGCTGGTGGTTGGAAGCGAAGAGAAGGGCATATCTCCATCGTTGCGAAGGATGTGCGACCTGGTGGTCTCTATTCCACAAAGGGGAACCTTGAACTCGCTTAACCTCTCTGTTGCAGGGGGAATAGTTATCTACGAGGTGGCAAGACAGAGGGGGTGGTGGAACTGAGGCGCCCCCCACGCCGGGGCGCAGGGGGCCAGGTGTTTCAAGAGAAGTTCATCTTTTTCTTCACCAGCTCCTTCTCTGAGTCGTAGTTTGCAATGCGGGAGATCATGATCTTCTGTGCCTGCGGGGGGCCTGCTCCGTGCCAGGTGCCCACGCCGTGCAGCCCCGCCGTCCAGTTCTGGAGCAGCTTGGTAACCTTCATTATCCTCTCGGCCCCGGCCTCGGTGCCGAACCCGTAACACTCCTCCACGAAATCCTTCACCTCTGGATTCTTCAACTCTCTCAGCGAGGGCATGGTGACCACAAGTCCGCCTCCTATGTCCCCGGCAAGCTCCATGGCCTTCCAGAAGGCGCTGCACACGTTCAGCTTGCTGACATTGCCCATCATCTCGTCGGGCATGTAAACCCCTGACCCCGGAGGCTCCTCGGAGCCGAGGTTGGCCGCGGCCAGACCACAGGCCCGGGCGGTCTCTCTCAAGATGACCAGTTGTGCCATCTCGTCGTTGATGTGTGGGGCCTTCATCATCCCCTTGTACTCCTGCAACAGCCTGCAGGCCCCGATGATGTTGGACATGAAGCCCACCTTGCAGGTACCCCCGCAGGTCATGCGGTGGGTGCGGGCGAACCTGGCCACGAACTTGCCAGAGTACTCAACCTCTCCGCAGTGGAACACCCGCTCCCAGGGAATGAAGACGTTGTCGAACACTATGGCGCTGGTCTCCCTTTGGCCGAACAGGGGGTTACCCAGCTCGTAGATGTCGTCTGTGAGCATTCTTTCGGCAGAGAAGGCGTTGTACTGGCAGATGTAGGTGATTCCCTCGGCGTCGGAGGGCACGGCGAATGCCACCGCGTACTCCTCCTCCCCCGGGCGCCTGGTGCCCTGGGGCAGCACCATGATCTCGTGGCTGGCGTAGGCCCCGGATATGTTTATCTTGTAGCCCTTGACCACGATGCCGTCAGAGCGCTTCTCTACCACCCGCAGGGCCAGGTAGGGGCTGTCCCAGTCCTTCAGTTTCTTGTCACGGGGTCCCCTGGGCTCCGTTAGCGCCCCGGCAACCGACAGGTCGTTCTTCTGAACCCATTTCAGGTACTCTACGAACCTGGGGTGGTAGTCGGTGCCCAGCTTCTGGTCCATCTCCCAGGTGGTGGCCCAGGTGGCGTGGAAACAGTCAAGCCCCACGCAGCGGTAGATGCAGGTGCCAAGCTGTTCTGCCGTGAAGCACCCCGCGTTTGCCTTGGCCAGCAGGTCCTCTTTGCTCTGGCACACGTGGGTGTAACGGTTGATTCTCTCTCCAATGAGAGGTGACATAGTGCTCATTGTCTCCTGGCTCTCAGGGTCCAAGGCCCACCTGTAACTCGCCTTGTTGGCCTCGATCACGGTGCGGGTGTTGGGGTTGTCGAAGATGTCGTTTATTCTCTCTCCGTTCATGAAGATGTTCAGCTTTCGGCCTCTCATACTCTCTTCGAACTGCTCGGGGGTTTTCAACGCCATGGTTAAGCCCTCCTTTTTCGCCTTTCGCCGTTGTCGGTTTTCTTCTGCCATCAAAAAAGTTTCGTGTCAATAAAGATTTTTGGATTTTAAAATTATTTGCTTTGAAAACACCTTGTGCATGGGGAGCGGTGCAGGTATAGGTGCCCTATTCCCGGTGAAGAGGGGGATGTTACTGTGGAGACCGTCTCGAGAGACACCGTTGAGCGCATCCTTGATGGTATGCGCAGGGTGAGGCCACACTTCAGAAAGCTGTTTGTGCTCACCTCGGACCTCTCGGACCCCGAGGTGGTTATTCTTGCAAGGCTGTGTGATTCTGAGAATGGCACCGTCTCTGTCAGGGAGGTGTTCGAGGCGCTGCATCCCATAAACCCCAGCAAACTCACCCAGGTCACCAACGAGATGGAAGAGAAGGGGTTCATCACAAAAGAGAGAGACAAGAGAGACCGTCGCCGGGTGAACCTTACCCTAACCGAGACGGGAAGAGAGGCATACCAGGACCTGGAGAGGGAGATGGGCAGGCTGTTGGCAAGGTTGCTCTCCCGGGCCTCGGCAGAAGAGCTCAATCTGCTTCTCGACTCCCTTGAGGTATGGGAACGTGTACTGCAGGGGCTTTGATCCGTAATCTCACATCTGCCTCTGCTGCCTTATTTGCCGTGTTGGATATCTTACCCTTGCCTGAATTGCCCTGCACCTTCTTTTGCCAAAGGCCCTTCGGCAATTGACCCAGGTGCTCTAAGGTAGTATCTTATTGGTTAGACATGGAGCTGGAGAGGGCATGAAAAGGGATATCGAGATCCTGGTTCCCTGCAACAGCAAGGGGGCGATCTCCAGGCTGCTCGAGCTGGACGTGGGGGCCATCTACGTGGGGCTAAGGGGTTGGAGCCACGCACCTCGATGTGTGGAGGTCTCCGCTGCCGACCTTGAAGAGCTGTCTATGCTCTGCCACGGGCATTCGAAGAGGCTTCTGCTCAGCTTCAACACCGTGCCATCCACCCCTGAGTGGTCCATGGCCATGAACGTGGTGCTCGATGCGGTGGACAGGGGAATCGACGGGGTTATCTGCAGCGAGCCGTCGTTGGTGGAGAGACTGGTTGAGCTGCGGCCAGAGGTTGAGGTTCACGTGAGCGTGGGTAGCACAGTGATGAACCTGCACGATGCCCTTTTCTGGAAAGACCTTGGGGTGAAAAGATTGATTCTTTCTCCTCATCTTGCGATCTCCGAGGTCCAGGAGCTGGCCAGGGCCTTGAACGAGTACCAGGTTGAGACAGAGGTTATGATCCAAGGGGTGCGCTGTGCCCCCACGGTTCTGGGATTGTGCAGGATGAGCAGCTACTTCGACCTGAACATCGACAACGAGGGTATCAGGTGCCTGATCTGGTCAGGGTCTTCCAAAAGGAGCGGAATATGCTACAAACCCTGTGCCCAGGAGTGGAACGACCAGCAGGGTAACGGGTGGGAGTGGTCTCCCCATGCCTTTGAGGAGATCACCTTGGTTCCTCTTTACCTGCAAGCCGGTGTGGGTGCCTTCAAGATTGGGGGCAGGGGGCTCTCTCCTGAGAGGATTGCAGCCTTAGTGGAAGAGATGAACAGAGAGATGGAGAAGATTGGCACCTATGTTTGAACTGTCTGCGAGAATAGAGACCCTCGAAAGGTTGAGGGCCTGCAACCTGGAGGCCTACGATGCACTTTACATTGGAGACCCAACCTGTCCCCTTCTTCCTGGAAACCTGTCGTCTTCACCGTTGCACCTGAAAGAAGGGGTGCAGCTCCTCAAAGATGCTGGCAAACGTATCTACCTGTCTCTTTACGCCGAGCCCCGTAACGAGGACCTGGGATGGCTGGAAGGGATAATAGAGCTTGGGGCTGAGCTTGGAATTGATGCCTTCGAGGTTCACAACCTGGGTACGCTCAGGATGATACAGAAAAGGGGATTGTCCGTTTCCGTCCACGTTGGGCCCTTTGCCAACGTGTACACCGCCCAGACCGCTTCCCTGTTAGAGGGTTGGGGTGTGACAAGGGTGGCCCCAAATCCAGAGCTCTCTTTCAGTGAGATAGTTGCCTTGAGAGAGGGGAGCAGCGTAGAGGTTCTGCTTCAGGCCCATGGCAAGTTGCCCCTGGGAATGTCAGAGACCTGTTTTCTGCTGGAACATCGCGAGGGAGAGTGCCAGGATGTATGTTTTGAGCCTTGCTGGCTATCTTCTGGGAGGTGGAAGCTGAAAAACATTGGCAGGGCCACCTTGAGTGGAAAGGACTTCTGCCTGCTCGAGTACCTGGGCACATTCTACTGGAAGGGTTTCAGGTGTTTCAACGTGATGACCCTCAGGGAAGACCCTGCTTACGTTGAGAGAGTTGGGGCAAT
Organism: uncultured Aquificales bacterium; assembly: GCA_964593115.1. Taxonomy (GTDB): domain Bacteria; phylum Thermosulfidibacterota; class Thermosulfidibacteria; order Thermosulfidibacterales; family JALWSI01; genus JALWSI01. The sequence goes on along the minus strand of CAZQJB010000027.1, from coordinate 5,945 downwards.
CTACAGCTCGGTGCTCTCCAGGATATCCAAGGGGGTGGACGACTACCTGGAACCCCAGGAGCGCGATGAGCTGGCCATGCTCTCTCCAGGAGGGTTCTGTAACGGTTACCTGTTCAGAAGGGCAGGGCACAGGTACATAGGGCGTTTCTTTGGCGGGGAGAAGATAACACCCCTGGAGTTGGAAGAGGGTGTTCGCAGGTTAGGAGGAGGGTAGATGTTTAGACCAAAGCTGCTTGCACCGGGGGGCAGCCTGGAGATGGCTCGCCAGGCCTTCGTTAACGGGGCCGATTCGGTTTACGTAGGTGCGAAGGGATGGAGCCGTCGCACCGTTGAGTACGAGTTAGAGGATCATGAGATTGCCGCCATCGTAGAGCTGGCGGGTTCCATGGGGAAGGGGGTAAGGGTGGCCATGAACACTCTCTTCTCCACTGGTGAACTTTCACTCTTCTTAGAGAAGGTGAAAACCTTCGAGTCAATAGGGGTTGAGGGGCTTATTCTTACCGATGCCGGTGCAATGGCGTTGTGCAAAGAGGTGAGCCCCAACCTTGAGGTGCATGTAAGCGCTGGCGCCAACGCCATAAACAACGAAGACCTCTTGTTCTACAAAGAGATAGGGGTGGACATGGTGGTCGCCCCTTGCAACATCACCGTTGAGGAGCTTGCCCAGATGAAGAGGGAGGTGGACGTTGGCCTCGAGGTCTTTTTGCACTCGAACACCTGTTTCACCTACCTGGGCAAGTGCCTTATGAGCAGCTACTTCAGGTACTCCTCCCACTTAGACGAGATGGGCAAGGACCACTACTGGGGCAGTCCAAACAGGGGTGGCTATTGCCACAGGGTCTGTAAGGCCAGGTGGCACCTTGGCAGTGAGTTAGCAGAGATGAGAAACGAGATGTTTCTTGCCCTGGACGATCTGCCCGCTTACGTGGAGGCAGGTGTTGACTGTCTCAAGATACAGGGAAGGGAGTACGATCCTGCCCTGATTGGCGAGATAGTGGCCCTCTACTCTCTCATCCTGGAGAGCGTGGCAGGGGGTGATTTTGCCAGCATGCTTCCACATTTCAGGGAGAGAATAGAAGAGCTGTCTCTTCGCAGAGACAGGGAGAGAAACAGCAGGACGAGCAGGGTGCTGGAGGAGGCAGAGAGGGATCTTGAGGTGGCCTCTGTTGCCTGATACCTCCCCTTGGCCAGGGGTCCCATGAATAGAGGAAAGGCGTCTTTCAGGATACGCTTCGGAGATACCGATCCCTGGGGAGTGGCCTATTATGCGGCCTTTTTCAGGTATGCCAATCAGGCGGTAGAGGATTACCTTTGCGGTCTTCTTAATAAACCTGTGTTCAGGGTATGGAGGGACGAAGAGGAGGGATACGGCCTTCCAGTTGTGGACGCCAAGGGTAGTTTCTTGAAACCAGTTAGGTACGGTGAGGTGGTGGAGGTGTCGGTTGGCCTGAAAGAGAGAAGGAACAAGGGGGTGTCATTTCTCTGCAGTTTTGCTAAAGACGGAGAGGTGGTGGCAAGGGTAGAGCTTGTCTGTGTCTGCATAGACCGGCACTGGAGATCACGGGCACTGCCCTCGGGATTTGAGGGCGAGAGAGGAGGAGAGGGAGATGCCTGAGAAGACTGGGGTGTTTTACCATCCATCGTTCAGCAAGAGGAGCTATCTTACAGTGGGCAACAGGCTGGCCGACTTTCCCGATGCCCTTGATCCCCTTCTCGAAAGTCCCAGAATAGAGATGTTCCAATCCTCTCCGGTGTCCATGGAACTGCTGCTGAAGATTCACGAGCCCCACATGATCGAGGCGGTGAGAAGCGACGGTTCATGTGGGACGGCCTTCCATTCTGCAGGGGGAGTGGTGGAGGCGTCCGAGAGGGTAGCAAAGGGAGATATTTTGAACGCCTTCTCGTTCATAGGTTCGGGGGGACACCACGCAGGTAAGAACTACTTTTGGGGGGCCTGCTGCTTCAACGACGTGGTTCTGGCCATCGTGAGGCTCAGAGAGTTGGGGCTTGCCAACCGTTTCGCCATTCTTGACACAGATGCCCACCACGGTGACGGCACCAGGGAGCTGGTGATGAACGACCCCCATGTTCTTCACCTATGCTGCTGTGACCGTAACTGGGAGAGCCCTGACGGTCTCAAGCAGGATTTCGACGTTACCCTCACCTACCAGGGTGGCAAGGTGGAGGAGGAGTACATGGCCATCATCACCGAGATCGCCGTGCCGAAGATAGAGGAGTTTAACCCCGATCTTTTCTTCTGGTATTTTGGTTTCGACACATGCTCGGGGGACTACGGTAGCCTTGGCCTGAGCAAGGGATTCTTCGTGGAGATGGGCAGGAGACTGGTGGACATGGCCTACAGAAGATGGGGGGGCAAGATGCACGTGGTGCTGGCAGGTGGGGCCAACAGGGAGACTGCTACCTGGTTGATCCCCCGTGTTATCCAGCTTCTTGCCCAAGAGGAGATACTGTGAAGGTAGCTAAAAAGGTGGTACTGGAGTTTCCCCAACACACCTGGGACCAGCCCATAATCTACGCATTACACTCCAAACACAACCTGATGTTCAACATCATCAAGGCCAAGATAACCCCGCGACAAGAGGGGGTGATGACCCTTGAACTTTCAGGTGATCAGCAGGATTTTCAAGAGGGAATAGAGTTTCTTAAAGAGATGGGTGTCAGGGTCAGGTTCCTCTCTGGTGACATCGACCGGGATGAGGAGCTATGCACCCATTGCGGTCTCTGCACCGCCATCTGTCCCACCGATGCCCTATCCGTTGACAGGGAGACCATGAGGGTGAACTTTGACAAGGAGAAGTGCGTTGGGTGTGAGCTTTGCGTACCTCTGTGTCCTTTCAAGGCAATAATCATGAACATACCCCCCCATGGCAGACGAAACTCTCTCAGGGGATGATACCTGCCAATTCGGCCTTTTACTGCGTATCTTCTTTCTTTTTCTGCCCCTCTTCCTGGGAACAGATCATTGAGCATACCTCTCTCAGAACGGGCACCCTGTCCCGCATAGCCTTCTCGAGTCTCTTCTCGGATTCCAGGGGTAAATTGTCGAACATTATGCCATAGCCGTTGAAACCCATCACCTTTGTGGGGGTCATCCTCACCGCCTTGCTCAGTATGCTCACCGACTCCTCGTGGTCCAGGTAGATGGTGCAGATGATGGGGATATCCAGGGGCAACATACCGGCAACCGTTGCGAAGCAGCCCTTTTTGGTGATGTCGCCCACGATTCCCCCAACCAGCACCTCTCCCTCTTCAGTAGGGTACCTGAAGGTTGCGCATAGATGAACGGGTACACGAACGCTGCTTCTCAACTCGCATATCTCGAAGGCGTGGCTAAGAGAGAAAGCCACCACCCTGGGAGACTGGGATATCCTTAACACCTTACTCTTAAAGCCCTTTCTTTTGTTTCCCGCGGCAAAAGAGAGAAACACCTCTTCCCCCTCCTCGAAAAAGATGGGGTTGCCCCGGTTGTCACAGGGCTCCAGCACCTCCAACGACTCTTCCGTGACATTCCAGATCACCCCGCTGGCCTTTGGAAATGCGCCAATAGAGAATATCCCTTCAGGTGAGCCAATGAATATGTCCACATTGGAACACCTGCATATAACATCCATTGCACTCAAGTCACGAGCTTCCTTTTTAGAAAGTTAGTTTAGTGGCGGAGAGGGAGGGATTCGAACCCTCGATACGGTCTTCCCGTATCCTCGCTTAGCAGGCGAGTGCCTTCAGCCGCTCGGCCACCTCTCCTGAACCCATCTTTATTCTCTCTCTGTCTCCGATGCCTAAAGATAAGCCTGCTCACCCCCTTCGGTCAAGTGGCTACTTGGCTGTAAGGGTAAGAATCACATAGGTGAGCTCCCAGTCTCCGTCTACCTTAAGATCAGATAGGTCGTCTTTGACCGTGGATGGCACCACAAGGGTGTAGAACACGTAGTCGCCAGCGGGCAGGAGCAGCTCTTTCGTGATGGGATTAACAATGGAGAATGAGGGCAGTATCTGGGCACTCAATGGTGCCTTTAGGCCCTTTTTCCAGGGAGCCACAGTGGTGGCAGAGAAAGTGCCGTCATTTTGTAGCACGTAGAGGCTTGTGCCGATGGCGATTGCGAAATAGACGTTTACCGCCACCGGGTCCCCGTTTTCGTCCACGTAGAGGGGGAGCTTGAGAGATATGCCAAGCTCTGTACCGTTGTTTGCAACACTGCCCAGGCCAAGGTAGTTTCCGTTGGCCACGTCCGGCGTCTCCAACAGGGCCATCTGCCTCACCTCGGCGGTGCCAAGGGTGTGTGAGAGTACGTGGCCCTTGTAACGGACCACCTTCCACTCGTATCCACCCACGCTCTCGCTCACACCAACCACCGTGGACTCTCCGGTCTTAGATATGGCAACCCTGTAGCCCACCTGGTTGGCCTCGTCGCCTACGGAGTCACTCCAAGAGAGGTCCCCAGAGCTGTCGTAGCATAGCACCAGGATCTCTCTGTAGCTGCCGTCGTAAGAGTAGCCTGTGACCACCGTGTTGCCGGCAAGGTCGGTGCCTATCCCGTTTGCCTCGTCGTCGTTGCCCCCGTCGTAATCCTTGCTCAAGACCTGGTCGCCTGCGGTGTCGTACCAGATCACCTTCACGTTTTTACGCGACGAACCAGTTTCGTAGCCTGCCACCACCACGCGTCCCAGGCTGTCAAAGGCAACTCCACGGGCCTCGCTGTCTGCATCCAGGCTCTTTCTCCACAACACCTCGCCGCTGGAGGAGAGCAGTATTGCAGTCCACCTGTGCTCTGTTCCGTTTAGTGTGTAGCCCACTGCCGCCACCTTGCCGTCCTGTGAGACTGCCATGTCCAGTAGCCTTCCCGTTGGCAGGTCGCCCCCTGCCTTCTCCCATAGTACCGCCCCGTCAGAGGTGCGAAAGCCCAGTATCAACCACGATGATGTGCCGTTATCCCTGCTGCCCCCTGCCACCGCCATGTGGGAACCCCCTACATCCAATAGCCACACCTTGTCGTTGCTGGTCCTTGACAGGGTTTTGGCCCAAGATTTGGCGCCGTCTCCTGCATCGTATGCGGCGATTCTCACCTGGTTCTTAGTTCCGTCGCTGGTGTAGCCTGCAACCACGGCTTCACCGCCGTCCACAGCCACGGCCATGGCCTCGTCGTCGTTGCCGTTGTTGTCCCAGGAGTCCTGCCACACCAGCTCTCCGCTCTGAGGGTTCACCTCTGCCACCTGCCAGTTCTTTCCGGCGCTACCCCCGTCTATGCTTCCTGCAACCAACACCATTCCCTGGTACTGGGCAACGTCATAGGCGGTGTCGCAGTCAGTGAAGTCCCTGGTGGTTTGCGAGGGCACCTCGTCTCCCTTCTCGTAGTAGATTATGCTCCAGTCATCCCCTCCAGTGGCGTGCTTCACGGTGCCAACCATGGCCACGTTGCCGTTGGTGTCCACCGAGATGGCAGGTGGTGTTGAGCTACCCTGGAGGGAGCTTGGGGGATAGAGTCTCTCGCTCTTACCGTCTGCCATGGAGGTTCCCCACGCAAGTAGCAGGGAGACCGCCACCACCACAAACAGGCCAAGTGTGTTTCGTGCAATTCTCATCTTTCTCCTCCTCACTTCAACTCTATTGTTGTGTACTCGATGAAGTACCTTTGGGACGACCAGTCGAAGGCGGCCATGTTGTCTGCGTTCTCACCGTAAAGGGCCGCCACGAAGAACAGGTACTCTCCGGCAGGTATGCCTGGCATAAGTTCACCTGAATCGTCCAGCACCTTGATGGGGGAGAGCAGGGTGCCACCTGCGGGGTACCTGAGGTTTTCTACCATGGGTATGGCATTGGTGCTCAGTTTCAGGTCTGGCGCGAAGAAGTACAGCCCCGCCGAGGGGACCGAGAGACCGGCGTAGAGTGTGACCGGCAGTGGGGCGAGGGTGGAGATGTCAACAAA
>CAZQJB010000026.1:0-12403 GCA_964593115.1 uncultured Aquificales bacterium | reverse complement strand
GTGAGGGCGGGGGCCTCCTCCATCACCTTCTGGTGGCGTCTTTGTAGGGAACACTCCCTCTCTCCCAGGCAGAGCACCTCTCCCCCCTCCCTGCCGATCACCTGCACCTCTATGTGACGGGAGGGTTTTATGTACCGCTCAAGGTAAACATTGGGCTCCCCGAAGGCGGCCTCTGCCTCAGTACGGGCAGTCTTGTAAAGTCGCGATAGCTCGTCATTGTCCTTCGCTATGCGCATGCCCCTTCCGCCCCCCCCTGCAGAGGCCTTGATGATGACCGGAAAACCTATGCGTTCGGCCACCTCCAATGCCTCGTCTTCGCTACCCACCTCTCCCCTGCTCCCTGGGATCACCGGTACTCCCAGGCCGTCAACGAACTTCCGGGCCTGGGCCTTGTCACCCAGCATGGTTATCACCTTGGGGGAGGGTCCTATGAACCTGTAACCGCATGCCTCGCATATCTCTGCAAACTGTGCGTTCTCGGCGAGAAACCCGTACCCTGGATGAATGGCGTCCACGTCGGCTATTTCGGCGGCACTTATTATGGCCTGAACGTTTAGGTAGCTTTGCGTGGTGTCTGGGGGGCCTATGCAGATGGCCGCATCTGCCATTGCAACGGGCAAGCTGTCGGCATCGGCCTCTGAGTGGACAACTATGGCCTCAACCCCCAGCTCGTGGCATGCCCTGATGATACGCAGGGCAATCTCTCCCCTGTTTGCAACCAGAACCCTTTTGAACACCCTGACTAACCGTTGGGATCTATTATGAACAAGGGTTGCCCGAACTCCACGGGCTGCCCGTTCTCCACCAGGATCTTCACTACCTTGCCCTCAAGCTCGGCCTCGATCTCGTTCATGATCTTCATGGCCTCGATGATGCAGAGGGTGTCACCCTTCTTCACATGGCTTCCCACCTCCACGTAGGGTGGAGATTCAGGTGAAGGGGCCCGGTAGAAGGTGCCCACTATGGGGGATTTCACCACCTCCATCCCTGGAGGAACCTCTTCGCGGGGCTCCTCCCTTTGGGGTTCTGGGGCCGGGGGTATAGGTTCTCCCACCGGGGGCTGGTACCCAGGGGCCGCCTGAACGGGAATTGTCCCCGCAGGTGGACAGGGACGGCGCACCTTTATGGATAGTCCCTCGTACTTCAGCTCAACGTCGTTCTTCTCGCCTATCTCGGCGAGCCTGTCCAGGAGTGTCAGTATGTCGGCAAGCTCCATCACTTCACTCTTTCCAGGTACTCGCCCTTCCTGGTGTCCACCTTCACCTTGTCGCCCTCGTTGATGAAGAAGGGTACCTGCACCACGGCCCCGGTCTCTAATTTCGCAGGTTTTGTTCCTCCAGATGCCGTATCACCCTTCACCCCGGGTTCGGTCTCCACCACGGTGAGTTCTACCGCCGCAGGAAGGTCTATTCCCACGGGGCTACCCTTGAAGAGAAGCACCTTCACCTCGAGGTTCTCCTGCAGGAAGTACCTCTCCCGCTCTATGGTGCCGAAGGGGACCTCAACCTGCTCGTAGTTCTCCATGTCCATGAAAACGGCGTTATCGTCCTGGCTGTAGAGGTACTGCATCTTTCTGACCACAAAATCGGCTTTTTTAAGCTTTTCTCCCACCTTGTAGGTCTTCTCTATCACCGCCCCCGTGCGCAGGTTCTTCAGGCGGAACCTTGAAAAGGCCTGACCCTTGCCAGGCTTGACGTGATCGGCGTTCACCACCAGGTACGGGTCGCCGTCAAGCTCCACCTTCATGTTGGGACGGATGTCGCCCGCCGCTATCATGGCACGCCTCTACCTGGTGATGGTGTAGGGTAACAGGCCAAGAAAGCGGGCGCGCTTAACTGCCCTTGAAAGCTGGCGCTGATGCTTGGCACACGTGCCTGTCACCCTGCCGGGAACGATCTTTCCCCTCTCGGTGAGGAAACCCCGCAGTCTCTTGATGTCTTTGTAATCCACCTCTTTTATCTTGTCTGCACAGAACCTGCAGACCTTCTTTCTGAAAAAACGGCGCTTTCTTCTTGGTCTCATCTTTCAATCTCCCTCTTTATGTTCTTTAAAACGGAAAGTCGTCTTCCTCTGGTTCCAGTTTGACCTCGCTCACGTCTGGCGTCTTGTACTCAGCAGTATCCTCTTTCTGCTCTTGTCCCTTCTCCTGGGAAGGGGGGGCAGAGGCCTCGTCCCTTGGTGACAGGAACTGCACCCTCTCTGCCACCACTATCACCCTCGACCTTCTGCCCTGCTCGCTCTCCCACTCGTTCAGCTTGAGCCTTCCCTCGACTAACACGTTGCTGCCACGCCTGAGGTACTCGCCACAGGTCTCGGCCTGACGGCCAAACACCTGGATGTCTATGAAGCAGACCTCGTCCACCATGTCCCCGGTCTTGCTTCTGTACCTTCTGGTTGTGGCAAGCCTCATGTTGGCCACGGCGGTTCCGCTGGGGAGGTACCTTAACTCTGGGTCCTTGGTTAGGTTGCCCGCAATTATCACTTTATTGTAGTTAAGTGCCACTTATCCCTCCTCGCCCTGCTGGGCCTCCTGCTCTTCCACCTCTTCAACCGCATCGGTGGCCTCGCTCTCAGGTTCGGTGGAGCCTGAGACGGGGTCGGGCGTCTCGGCCTTGTGAGGTGTCTCTATCTCTGCACACTCCTGGTCGTCCCTCACAACGGTAAGCTGCCTCAAAACCGTGTGGCTCAGCTTGCAGGCCCTGTCTATTGCAGAGACCAGCTCGCCGTTGCCGCGGTAGCGCAGCAGCACGTAGGTACCCTCTTTTTTCTTCTCGATCTCGTAGGCAAAGCGTTTCTTGCCCCAGTTCTCCACCTTCGTCATCACCCCACCGTTATCGGTGATGAAACTGGTGAGAACGCTCACCTCTTCTTCCACCTGGGGCGGTTCGAGCTCAGGTGTGAAGATGGCCACCGTCTCGTAGCATCTCATCCACTTACCTCCTCTCGGTTGTTCAGCCACAGGATCTCCCTGTGGCGAGGATTCTCTTTACGGTCGAAGAGCCCTTCTATCCCATTTACGCCATTTATGTCCACATCTAAAACTACACAATTTTAGGGCAACCTGTAGATAAAGACCCTGGAATAGAAAATGTCTTTCTTTTTCAGCCTCTTGGAGGAGCTTTTCTTGGTGGTCAGCACCACCAGCACGGGCTCTATTCCTTTATCGGTCTCGATGGTTCCTCCTGATATGTCAACCACGCCGCCGTCGAACTCCTTCTTCCACCCCGTTGCATCGAAGAACCCGTTCTTCCACTCGAGAATGCTCACCTCTCCCTTGTTGTAGTATCCCATGTTTATAGCCCAGTCTGTGGGGTTGTTCTTGAAGACCGCGAGGGTCCAATGCCTCTTTGACGGTATGACCAGGGACCTTCCAGATACCACCACCGTGTACTCCTTGTAACGCTCGAAGTCCTTGTCTTCTATCTCACCTTCTCCTGTATCCCCATAGAAGCTCTTTCCCGGCGGGTTCGCGTAGAAGAGCCCCCTGCCCCAGTTGCCATGGATTCCAGGCAGGTCCCAGATGCTCCTGCCGTTCAGGTCGGTTAGCATCACCCTGCCACCGTCGTTCCACAGCACCTCCCACTGGTTTGTACCAGGCAGTTTCAGTATCTGTATGCCAAGTATGAGTGCCTTGTCCTTGAAAAAGTCGAGGGTGTAGAGCTCTTTGCCCTTCCATAGCCTTATCTTTGGCGTGAAGGCATAAGGATTGGGGTTGCCCACGCCCTGCTCTACCACTATGCCCTTTCCGTCCACCTTGAATATCCTGACGAGCTTATCCTTAGAGTATATTCTTTTCCATTTCCCTTTGGAGTTCACCTTGAATATCTGTCCCTTCACGGTGAAGGTGTGAAGGTCGCTGGTGGATATGGCTATCTCGGCCCGCCCGTCTCCATCCACGTCCACCACGTCAAGGGAGAGCAGAACGTCTGCGGGGGATATGGGGCGTTTGGATATCTCTTTGAGCCTTTTTGTCTTCATGTTCAGGTTGTAGATACCAAGGTAAGAATCGGTGGCCATCACTACATCCTGGCTGCCGTCACCGGTCACGTCCCCTGTTGCCATGCCAAGGGCCTTGATCATCAAGGCGGGAGATGCAAAGATGAGTCCTCTCTCTATGGTTGGTTGCCACCCCGCCTTGCCCAGTGCAAGCCTCACCCGCTTTATCCTTCTGCCTGTCTCCAGCGAGAGCAATTCCCCTTCGAACACGTAGTGTCCGGCCTTTGCATCTATGGCCCCGATGAGGGCAAGGCCCTTGGTCTTTCCCACCATGGACTCAAAGGCCCCCCATAACCCAAGTTCAGAGGCATCTTTCACCCTCATGATCACCTGGTTCTCTCCGTAAACGCTGAAGCGGCCCGTATCTTCCAGGTATGTCTTCAACCGTTCCTGGAAGGCGTAAACGTTGAAGCCCTGGCCTGACTTGTCCACTATGGGAAAGAGGTAGATGGGTAGCTTGGCTGCGCTTATCCTGACCTTGTCGCCTGGTTCCACAGGCTTGTGCACTGATACCTCGGTCGCCCATGAGGTGGTTGGCCCCACCATGACAACCTGCACGGTACCCAGTAGCTCCTCGGCGTATCCCAGTAGTGCCCCTGTGAAGGGGTGGTAATAGGGTTTTCCACGGCGAAAGACGGTAAGCACCACCCCGGGTTGAAGCCCGTCATCGGCCCCCTTGTCTATGAGCAGCTTGCCATCTTGAACACCGATCACCTTTCCTTCCACCTTTGGAAGGGTGTCGGCAATCTCGTAGGCCATCTTCTTCAGTGACTGATCCAGGCTGGCTGTGGCAACTGAAGGGATTAGGGTTATTGCGCAAAGAACCGCCAGCAGCAATGATACAACCATGCTTGCCTTCTTAGATGGGGCCTTCACTTTCTTGACGTTTGGACGGTGGCTTTGGTCTCTACGGGTCAAGAGGGTCACTTCTCTATTCGTATGAACCCTTGAAGAGTGGCGGAGCAGGCGACCTCGTCTTCCACCTTTGCCTCTCCCTGGAACCACCAGAACCCGCCTCTTCTCTTGATGATCTCTCCAGATAGGGTGAGCACGTCTCCGGGTATCACCTCTCTCTTGAACCTCGCCTTGTCCACCCCGCCAAAGAGCATTGTGGCCTTTTCAAGCTCCTCCCTGGTGAACTCCGACGAGGCCACCACCCCCCCTGCCTGTGCCAGTGCCTCTATCATCAGCACACCGGGCATAACGGGATAGCCCGGGTAGTGTCCCGTGAAGTGGGGTTCGTTGAAGGTTACGTTCTTCACTGCCACTATCCTCTTTCCAGGTTCCAGCTCCAGTATCCTGTCTATCATGAGAAAGGGATAGCGGTGGGGCAAAAGCTTTAGCACGTCTAAGATGAGTTTTGGTTCCATGGGTGCCTCCTCACTCTTTCTCGCCTACCAGGTTCTCCAGCTTGCGCACACGCTTCACAAGGTCGGGAAGCTTGCCGAAGGCCATGGCGGCCCTTCGCCAGGTTGTGTAGGGGATAGCGGGGGAGCCTATAACTATGGCGCCCTCTTTCACCTTTCCTGACACGCCTGACTGGGCGCCGATCATGGCACCATCCCCTATTTCGGCGTGGTCTGCTATTCCAGCCTGCCCCCCCATGAGAACCTTGTTGCCTATGGAGACGCTGCCCGATATTCCCACCTGGCCTGCGAATGCGCAGTCTTCTCCGATGGTTACATTGTGGCCAACCTGGATGAGGTTGTCCAGCTTGGTGCCTCTGCCTACCCTTGTGTCAGAGAGGGTTCCCCTGTCTATGCAGGTGTTTGCCCCTATCTCTGTATCTTCGCCTATCTCAACACCCCCCACCTGCGGAATGGGTATGCGTTTTCCCTCTTTCTCGAGATATCCGAAACCAGGGGAGCCCACCACGGCACCGCTGTGAATAATGGCCCCTTTTCCAACCTTCACGCCCTTGTAGAGGGTGACCCTTGGGTGAAGAACGGCGTTCTCCCCCACCACAGAGCCCTCTCCCACGTAGGAGTGGGCCATCACCACGCACCCCTTCTTCAACACGGCCCCGGGCTCAACCACCACGAAGGGGCCTATGGTGACCCCCTTTTCAATGATGGCGAGGGGTGATACCTGTGCCGTTGGTGAGATCTTTCCGTCCTTCTTGTGAAGGGGTGGATAGAACCTTGCCAGCAGCTCGGCAACCGCCTCGTAGGGGTTATCCACCACTATGAGCGTGGCAGAGACCCCTTCCAAGGGCACAGGCACAAGCACGGCACCTGCACGGCTCTCTTTCACCATCTCCAGGTAAGGGTCTCCCGTGGCGAAAGAGAGGTCGCTATCCTGGGCCGCCTCTATGGGTGCGAAGCCGGTGAGAACCCTATCTGGGTCGCCCAGAACCTTGCCCCCAACCACGTGGGCAATCTGGGCAACGGTGAACCTGAGGCCCATTTGCCTATTTTGCCCCCTTGTCGAAGCGCTTTAATGCCTCTTTGCTAAGGTTCAGAGAGGGGGCCGCGTACACCACCCCGCCGCTCATGTCTATCACCAGGCCGTAACCCTTCTCCTTGGCGAGCTTCTGTACCACCTCAACGGCCTGCTTCAGCAACTGCTGTCTCAACTCGTTCTCTTTCAACCTCAGGTCAGACTTTGAGTCGTCTATCAGGTGTTGCAGCTCTCTCAATGCCTCGCGGTACTCGTCTTGTTTTGCCTGCTTGGCCTTCTCTGAGAGCAGGGCCGACTTTTTCTGTAACTCCTCTCTCAGCCTTTCTACCTCGGCCTTCTTCTTGTCCACCTTGGCCTTCTTCTGCTCGTACTCCTTCTTGAGCTTAGCGGTGGCCTCTTTGCCCTGCTTCGAGTTGGCTATCACCTGTTGCAGGTCCACCACCCCTATCTTTGTGGTTCCTGCACTTGCCATGGTGGGTAGCATAAATAGCCCTGCCACCACTGCTGCTATCAACACTCTCTTCATTCTCACTTCTCCTTTCTGATTTGTTAGAACATGGTTCCCACAGAGAAGCTCACCTTGCTAAGGTCTTCATCCTTCTTCTTGTCAAGCTTGAAGCCCATGTCCACCTTCAGGGGACCAAATGGGGTCATCAGCCTTATACCGAAGCCTACCGAGTGCCTCATGTCGCTGAAGTTGAACTGGTCCCCGTTGTCGAAGGCCGCTCCGGTGTCGTAGAAGAGAACCCCCTTTAGGCTGGAGACGATGGGAAATAGATACTCGAAGTTGAAGATGAGCTCCTTTGTTCCTCCTATTGCACTTCCATCCTCCTCTGGTCCCGCCTCGTCGGTGGCGAATCCCCTAACGGTGTCTCCTCCACCCACGTAGAACCTCTCGTAGATCGGCCTTGAGCGCGAACCGGCGAAGGGCAAGGGATTCATGAATCCCACCCTGCCTCTGGCGTGGAACACCGAGCCGTCTATGAACTTGTTGGCACTGAAGTACCAGCCAGCGTCTGCCTCCACCTTGTAGTAGTACTCGTCTCCACCGAGACCTGCCACCTTCAGGTAGAGGCTACGCTTGAAGCCCCTGGTTGGAAGCACAGAGCTGTTCCTGGTGTCCTGCTGAAGATTGAACAGGATTGCGCTTGATACGGACTTGCCTTTCTGGTCCTGGATGAAGTTAGGTGCGTCGTTGTCCACGCCGGTGATGTCCACGTATAGGAACTCGTATCCTACCGATGCCATGGTGTAGTGGCCGAGCAGCATTATGGGTTTACCCACAGTGGTGGTGAAACCGAGGCTGTCCTCGTCGAAGTCGTCGTACTCGTAGGTGCGCTTGTGGGTCTTCAACCCGAAGGAGAACGAGTGGTCCAGGAAGTAGGGGTCGTAGAAGGTGATGTCGTACTCTATGCGCTTGGTGGTGAATTCGCCGCTGAAGTCGAGGCTCTGTCCCCTGCCAAACAGGTTCTTCTCGCCTATTGAGACCATTCCACCAAAAGACTCTATTGAGCTGTAACCACCGCCCAGCACCAGGGAACCGGTGGACTGCTCCTCCACGTTCACGGTGACGTTCACATCTTTCTGAGGGGTTGGTTTGGTCTCTATGTCAACCTGCGAGAAGAAGCCGAGTTTGCTTAACCTCTGTTTTGCGTGTTTCAGGGCAAGGGTGTTCATCAACTTGCCCTCGGTTATGCCCAGTTCTCTTCTTATCACCTTGTCCCTGGTCTTGGTGTTGCCGTAAACCTCTATGAGCCCCACGTAGTAGAGATCGCCCTTTTCCACCCTGTACTTCACGTTCACCAGGTGGGTTTTGTCGTTAACGTCAACCAGGGGGCGCACGTCGGCATTCACGTAGCCCCTTGAGCCGTACAGGTCGGTCAGGTTGGTTACGTCTCTTCTCATGGTGGCCGCGCTGTACCACTCTCCGGGTTTGAGCTTAAGTATCTTGGTTATCTGGGTCTTGTTGAATGGATCGTCTTTGCCTATCTCGAGATCAACGCTCTCCACCTTGTATCTGGGCCCCTCTTCTATGGGCACCTTGATGAATATCTTGCCCTTTTTCTTGTTGACGCTCACCTGGGGCTCTCCCACCAGCACCCTCAGAAAGCCGTGATCCCTGTAAAACTCCCTAACCTTCATCAGGTCGAGCCTGAACAGGTCTTCTATGTAGTAGTAGGTGGCCGGCTTGCCGAAGAACCTCGAAACGAAGGTGTAGGCCCAGTTGAAGAGGGTTCTCTCTTTGGAGAGCATGACGCCTTTCAACTTTCTGTCACTGAAGGCCTTGTTTCCCACGAACTCTATCTTGGCTATGTGCGCCTTCTCGCCCTCGTCTATCCTGTATGTGAGCTCCAGTCGGTCTCCCACTTTTTTGGTCACCGGTGTGACCTTTACGCTGTAGTACCCCTTTGACTGGTACAACTGCTCTATTTTGGTGATGTTCTCCCTTAGCACGTTCTCGTTGTAGATAGAGAAGGGAAAGGTCTTCATCTCTTTGCGCAGCTCGTCGGTCTTCACCTTCTTGTTGCCCTTTATCCTGACCTTGCTCACCAGGGGGCGTTCTTTGACGATGTAGGTGAGTTTAACTCCCCCCTCGAAGGGCTCGGCATCCACGTCCACCGTTTCGAAGAACCCGGTCTTGTAAAGGGTTTTTACGTCCTGCCTCACCTTAATCACGTCGAATGGGTCACCAACCCTGGTCTTCAGCTTGTAGAGAATGGTGTTCTTGTCCACCCGGTGATTGCCGGTGACGTTGATCACCTTGACGGTTATGCTGGCGGCCTCGTCTCCCCATGCCCGGCACGGCGCCATGGCCAGCGTAAGAAAAAGAAGAATCCCTATGCCTGCAAAAAGACGCGCTCTCCTCATCTGCCCTCCCCTTGTTTCTTCTTTTATACCACCTCTACCTCTTCCCGCTTCTTGTTGATTACGATATCTTCTCCCCTCTCGTCCATATCTACAATAACGCCGTCGCCCACTTCAAGCTCTCCTTCAAGAACCTTGAAGGAGACGGGTTCTACCACCTTCTCTTCTATTAACCGCTTCAATGGCCTGGCCCCCATCTGCCTGTTCTCTCCCAGGGATACCAGGTGCTCCTTGGCCCTTTCTGTCACCTCTATGTTCAGCCCATGCTCCAGGGCCAGGCTGGTTATCTCGGCCATCTCGAGATCAAATATCTCTAACAGGTGCCTCTTCTCCAGTGGAGAGAAGAGCACCAGGTTGTCTATCCTGTTCAGGAACTCCGGGGGGAATAGGCGCTTAACCTTGTCCATCACCTCTTTCTCTACGTCTTCCCGGTTCTTCTCTTCGTTGCCGAAACCTAAAGATAGCCCCTTGAAGAAGTCCCTGCCCCCTACGTTGGAGGTCATGATGATGTAGGTGTTTCTCATGTCCACCGTACGGCCCTGCCCGTCGGTTATTCTTCCCCTGTCGAACACCTGCAGCAGCACGTTGAACACCTCTCGGTGGGCCTTCTCTATCTCGTCGAAAAGGATCACCGAGTGGGGCCTGCGTCTCACTGCCTCGGTGAGCTGTCCTCCCTCTTCGTATCCCACGTATCCAGGGGGAGAGCCTATGAGGCGCGAGGTGTTGTACCTGTCGTGGTACTCTGACATGTCGAAACGCAACAACGCCTCTGCATCACCGAACAGCACCCTGGCCATGGCCTCTGCCAGAAGTGTCTTGCCCACCCCAGTGGGTCCAAGGAAGAGGAATATGCCCCTTGGCCGGTTGATGGGCCTAAGCCCCACTCTCGACCGTCTTATGGCATTGGCCACCACCTTTACCGCCTTCTTCTGGCCAATCACCACGCTGTTCAGCTCCTCCTCAAGTGAGACCAGGCGAGACTCTTCTGAGTCTTGCAGCCTCTCCAAGGGGAGCCCCGTCATCAGCGTGATGACCCGCTTGATATGCTCCTCGGTAACCTTGGGCCTCTCTTTGTCCAGGGAGCTTTTCCACCTCTTCTTCATGCGCGCAATGGTGGCCTTAAGCGCCTTCTCCCTGTCCCTAACCTTGGCAGCAGCCTCGTAGTCCTCTCCTTCCACTGCCTCTTCCCTCTGTTTGCCCAGCTCCACCAACTCGTCTTCTTTCTCTTGTATCTCTTTGGGGAGTTTGCCGTGCTCTATCTTCACCATGGAGCAGGCCTCGTCCAGCAGGTCTATGGCCTTGTCTGGAAGAAACTTTTCGCTGATGTACCGGTCAGAGAGCCTAACTGCTGCCTCTAATGCCTCATCCAACACTTCAACGCCGTGGAACTCCTGATATGTCTCTTTCAACCCCTTCAGTATATCCACGGTGTATTCCACCGAGGGAGGCTCAACCATCACCGGCTGGAAACGCCGCTCAAGGGCCCCGTCTTTCTCGATGTATTTGCGGTACTCAACCAGGGTGGTGGCCCCTATGCACCTTAGCTCTCCCCGGGAGAGGGCGGGCTTCATGAGGTTAGAGGCGTCCATGGACCCTTCGGCGGACCCTGCCCCCACCAAGGTGTGTATCTCGTCTATGAACAGAATAACGTCTGGATTCTGCTTTGCCTCTTTGATGAGGTTCTTTATGCGGCTCTCAAACTGTCCCCTGTACTTGGTGCCTGCCACTATGGCCCCCATGTCTATCGATATTATCTGGTAGTTCATCAGGGATACTGGCACCCTGCGCTCTGCTATGGCCTGGGCCAGACCCTCTACTATTGCGGTCTTACCCACCCCAGGCTCTCCAAGAAGTACGGGGTTGTTCTTGGTCTTTCTGGATAGGATGGTGATGACTCTTTCTATCTCCCTGTTTCTACCAATAACCGGGTCCAGCTTGCCCTCCCGGGCCAACATGGTGAGATCGGTACCAAACTCCTTCAGGGTTGGGGTCTTCTGTGGGCCCTTGTTTGCCTTGTTCTTGGGCACCCCCACCCCGGCCACGCCGATATGGTTTATGGCCTCGCGGGCCGCCTTCACGTCGGCACCCATGCGCCTCAACAGCTTGCCCCCCAGTCCCGTCTTTTCCCTCAATATGCCCAGCAGTATGTGCTCTGTACCCACGAAGTCGTGCCCTAAGAACTGGGACTCCTCGATTGCGTACTCAAGCACCTTCTTTGCCTCAGGGGCGAAGGGAATGGAGCCCATGACGTATCCCTTGCTGCCAAAGGGTATGCGGCGCTCTATCTCCTGCCTCAGGGTTCCTGGGTTTACGTTTAGGTGCATGAGCACCAGCATGGCGAGCCCCTCGCCATCCTTCAGGATTCCAAGAAGAATGTGGGCTGTGTTTATCTTGTCGTGACCGTGCCTCTCGGCCTCGCCCTTGGCGATCAGCAGGCTGTGTCTCGCCCGTTCCGAGTAGTTCTCAAACATCCTATTACCCCCTTAGCCTGAAGGGGTATACCGCTGCCGCTGCAAGGCTGTCAATCGGGAGGGCTCAGACGAGTTCCCTCATCTTCTCCTCGAGCATTTTCAACTGTGAGAACAGGTTGTGCTCTGGCATCTCCTCTGGCAGGTGAATGGGGCTTTTGAAGTAGAATGACAGCCACCACTGTATTCCCACCATTCCCCTCCTCTTGGCAAGGTCTATCAGCAGGGAGAGGTCCAGCACCACCGGTGCCGCCAGTATGCTGTCCCGGCATAGAAAGTTCACCTTTATCTGCATGGGATACCCAAGCCATCCGAAGATGTCTATGCAGTCCCAACCCTCTTTGTTGTCACCCCTTGGAGGGTAGTAGTTGATAACCACCTTGTGGTAGAAATCGCCGTAAAGCTCGGGGTGCCGGTCTGGATCGAGTATGGAGTCGAGCACAGAGAGCTTGCTCTCCTCTTTGGTCTTGAAAGAGCCGGGGTCGTCGAGCACCAGTCCGTCCCTGTTGCCCAGTATGTTGGTGGAGTACCACCCTTGCAGTCCAAGCATCCTGGCCCTCAGTCCCGGGGCGATGATGGTCTTCATCAACGTTTGCCCCGTCTTGAAGTCCTTTCCCGCTATGGGAACCCCGTTCTCCTGGGCTATCTGGTTCAGGGCGGGGATGTCTGTTGTG
>CAZQJB010000025.1:0-12757 GCA_964593115.1 uncultured Aquificales bacterium | reverse complement strand
GAAGGTCGCCTTATTTCAATGGCTGTTCCCGTACTTGGATTGCCCATCTACCACGCAAGAACGGGGGATTTATCTACACCATCCCCCAAGTGTTGCCCCCAGACACTTGCGTCGTAGCCCTGCAAAGAGGCTCCCCATGTCGGGTATGTCAAAAGAGATACAACTGCCGCACTGTAGAACGGCTTTCGTTAACAGGGTTCTCGAAAGATCCTCTGGCTATTCACAGAGAACATGGTGGTGCGCTTCGAGCCCTTCCTGGTAGGCTTCTACCTCTTTTGCCGGTTCAGGAGCTTACGGCCCTCTCAGTGAACAGGCAGCCTCACCGAGAAGTCGTCGAACGAGGTGGCCGCATCTGACTTGGTCCAGAGCCCCACGCCCCCTGCATCATGAAACACCCCAATGGTGCCCGAGAGTAGCATCTTGCCGTTCAGGTAGCACTGGAACCGGTCACCCCGCTGAACCACCTTCATGGTCACCCACTGGCCCCTGGGGAAACGGGCATGGGCAGACTTAACCAGGTGCCTATCGCCGTTCTTCACGTAGTAGATGCGAAAGTTGTCCTCTAAGGGGTTGAACCTGGCCACATAGTAGTTGTTTCTGTCTTTCACCCTCCACATTATGCCCCCGCCCTGGTCTATCCTGCCGCTGTCGGCCCTGAACCTAACCGTGATCTCACCGTCACGAAAGGCGACGGCGTTTGTCCAGCAGAGGTTAAAGGCGCCCCACGAGTGGTGGTTCACCCTGGTGAGGGAGAGCACATGGGTGCCCGAGGGCGCATTTGAGTCCACCACCACCTCCCAGGTGGCAGGCTGAGAAACCCTGCCCGTGGTCTCCACCTTCCATCCCACAGGCAGTTTTCCCGGGGCAACGTTCTCGAAGTCCCATAGCATCACGCCCTTCACCCCGGCGTAGGCGGCAGTGCCCAGGCACATAACCAGGGCAAAGAGGGCAACCACCGTTAAGCGTCTCTTGTAAGACCACATGATCCCACCTCCTCTTCAAGGGTATGTGTCACCTGAAGGTATGCCCAGAACAGCGTGGTGCCAGTGGTGAAACCTTATCAGGAGCAGGAGAGGCCATCTGCCGGAGAGCAGGCTCAAGACCGGCCCATTGCCCAGAGGCGAATGGCCCTCTCCAGGGCGTGGTCCATCAATCCCAGCCTTCTCCATCCGTCGGCCCTTAAGAGGCAACTGTCGCAGGTACCGCAGGGTGGGTCCTGCCCCCGGTAACAAGAGAGGGTCAACGAGTAGTCTGCCCCAAGGGAGAGGCCCAGAGAGATGATCTCGGCCTTGCTGAGCGAGATGAGGGGGGCGTGAATGGTGAAGGGATGCCCCTCTACCCCCGCCTTGGTGCCCAGGGTGATGGCCCTCTCCATGGCATCCAGGAACTCCCTGCGGCAGTCGGGGTAGCCAGAGTAGTCAACGGCGTTCCATCCACCCACGAGGTGGGATATGCCCTTCACCTCGGCGTAGGCGGCAGCCATGCCCAAGAATATCCCGTTCCTGAAGGGGACGTAGGTGACGGGAATGCCACCGTTGTTTATCACCTCGGCGGTGCTCTTTCTGCTGGGAATAGGTATCTCCCTGGCGGTGAGGGCAGACCCACCAACCTCGTCCAGGTTTATCCTGAGCACCTTGTGAGATGCCACCCCGGCCCGCCTCGCAATCAGTCCAGCCCGCTTAACCTCAACAGAGTGGCTCTGGCCGTAGCTGAATGTGATGGTGTGAACCCGCCTGAACCTCTCCCTGCTCCAGTAGAGAGCGGTGGTGGAGTCCAGCCCCCCCGAGAGTATCACCAGGGCATCCTGGCTCTTCATCTGCCCACCTTTCCGCTGCTCCATAGCGAGACTGCCCCCTCTAAGAGCCCATCAAGATGGGCGGTGCTGTTTAGCAGGATAACCTTGGGAACAAGCAACCCGTAGAGGAGCCTTGAGATGGAGGCGTTGTCGAGCCTGAACCTCCACAGGCCGTTCAGGCTCATCTGCAGCACGTGGGCAATGATCACGCTCAACACTCCCCCGTGGGAGACCACCACTATCTCCCCTGAAGGATGTGCCTCCACCAGCCCCTGGAAGGCGGAGAGCACCCTCTGCCTGAACCGGTCCAAGGGCTCTGCCCCGGGGATACAGGCCTCCATGGGCGCCGAGTACCACAGCTCGAGGGTGGCGGGATCACTGGCCTTGATCTCGTCTATCTCTCTGCCCTCCCATTCACCCAGGCTCACCTCTCTCAGCCCCTCAATGGCAACGGGCTCGATGCCCAAGATTCCACCAACCTCGTCGGCGGTCTGCCGCGCACGGAGAAGGTCGCTGGTGTAGATGGCAGAGACCTTGCAGTCCCTCAACGCCTCTCCAACCGCCCTGGCCTGCATACGGCCCCGTGGGGTTAGGGGCGAGTTGGTGTGTCCCTGCACCCTTCCCAGGGCGTTGTACTCAGACTGCCCGTGCCTAACCAGGTGAACGGTCAGCAGATCAGCCATTGTCTGCCTCCCCAAGCACCCTCTCCAGGGCGGCTATGGCCGTCTCCATCCTGTTCCTTGCCTCGTCCTCGCTACCACCAAAGGCAGTCACCCTAACATGCACGTCGGCCTTCTGGTGAAACCCCGTGGGCAAGGTCTTGAGATAAACACCCTTAACCTCGTCCACCACCCTGCGGGTCAGCCTGGTGAGCACCGACTCGTCCCCGATCCCGCTGGAGACCTCTCTGGTCAGCACCACCCTGCCACCTTTTTCCCGAACAAGGCTCAGCAGGCGCTTACTTGCGGTACTGGAGAATATCCCCTTGAGCTCCGCCGGCACCCCTGGCAGCGATAGCACCACCTGCCCATCCACCTGTAGCCAGCAACCGGGGGCCGCCCCCACGGGGTTGGGCAGAGGCTCGCCCCCCCTGGGAAGCACGGCCATCTTGCGCCTCTCATTGGAGAGCCCAGCCATCTTCACCTTGCCCTCAGAGTGCAGCCTGGCGTAGGTCTCCTCCACCATGGCAAGTGCCCCTGGGTGCAGTTCAAGGGGGCGATTGCAGGCCACGGCCACTGCAGAGAGGGTGAGGTCGTCTGGGGTGGGGCCGAGCCCGCCTGTGGTCACCACCAGGGAGTAACCCCATGAGAGGTATTGCGAGAGCACCTGGGCGATCTCGCCCTCTGCGTCGTCCACCACGGTTATCCTCTGGAGTTCGAGGCCCAGCGAGGTGAGCTCAGAGGCAAGCCAGTGGCTGTTGGTGTCAAGGGTGTAACCCAGCAGCAACTCCCTGCCAACGGAGACTATTCCTGCCTTCATCTACTACTCAGACCTTCAGTCCCCTTGGGGCGTGGCCGCTCTCGGGGCCAGGCAGAGGGGCCACGGGGCTGCTCAAGGCGAACCTTTTAGAGCGTATCCACTCTTTCAGTATGTTGGCGATTTCGAGGGCCTTGGGATAACTCGAGATGGGGGCAGTGGGCACCTTTTTACCGGCCACCTCGATGGTACCTGAACGGAGCTGGGCGTAGCTGACCCTCCCCAGGGGTTCCCCTCCACCGTTGGCGTAGTTGCCGTAGTCAAGCACCTCGGTGAATATCTCTGAGTCCTTCACCCCGGTGAACCTCGCCATCTCCTCGTCGAGAATGGGTATGGGTATCCCTATGCCCACCGCCAGGCTGGCACCGTAGCCCACCATGCTAACCCCCCTGAGCCAATCGGGGCTCATCTGTTTCAGGTCACCCATAACCGCCAAGGTGCCTGCAGGGGCCATCACCACCCCGTTGGGCCCCCTTGGTGCACAGGGGTTGTGCTGGGTGCCGTGGGAGATGACGTGTCCCACTCCGCCTCCAAGGAAGATGCGGGTTCCCACCCCAATGGTGCGGTAGTATGGGTCGTTGAGCAGTGGGCTCAACTGGCCTGCGCTGCAGTAGGTGGCATTGCCCAGGTCGGGCTTGAGCATGCCCATGTAGGTGTAGATGAGCCTGTCGGTGGCATTCACTGCGCAGGCATAGTTCTGGTAGCAGTTTCTTGGGTTCAGCAGCATGGCCTCGTTTATGGTATCCTTGGTGATCACCACCTCGAGCTCGCGCCTGGGGTAGCAGTCTGTGCCGTAGCCCGTGGCCCTGACGATTATCTCTTTTCCTGCCACGAAGTCCTCTATCACGTGGCCGCCACCGTAGCGAAAGGTGCCAGGATACACTTTGTTGCGGGGGTCGTCTGCGGGCAGCGAGGTTGCCCCAAGGTAGATGTCCACCGCCGCCAGTCCCCCGTAGGCTGGCACGCCGTTAAGCCACGCCTGCTCTATCTTTATCTTTGGCGAGGGATGACCAAGATTGAACAGGGCCCCTGAAGAGCACATGGGGGCAAAGGTGCCGGTGGTCACAACGTCCACCTCTTCCGCCGCCTTGGCGGCACCCTTCTCCTCCACGATGGAGATCATCTCCTCGGCGTTCACCACAACCACCTCTCCCGAGGCGATTCGCCTGTTTATCTCTTCAATGCTCTTCACAACGCCTCCCAATATCGGTTCCTCCCCGGTGTGGACCAGCGACACAAAAGCCTCTGAAGATTGGCTGGCAAGTTACAGCAGGTGGGCAGGTGGTGCAAGGGCGCCTCAGGGCTTGAACACCGCCGTGAAGGTTAGCCCTCTATGGGTGTTAGAGATCGAGAACCTGCCCCCGTGTTTTGCCACCGTTTCGTTGAAGATGGCAATGCCCCAGTGGGGAAAAGAGTCTTTTGGAGACGGGGCCATCCAGGGTTCAAGCATGGACTGCACCAGGCCATCCTCAACAGAGAGACCGGGAACCAGGAGCGAAAGCTCCCACCCCTGCAAGGTGGGATTTCCCTCCACCTGGAGTGAGGGACGGGCCACTCCCCTCTGAATAGCAAGCTCAGAGGCCCCCTTGATTAGAAAGAGAAGGCCTTTGCGAAACGCATTTGGATCGCCCCTGACCACGAACCGGGCCTGGGGATGAATGGACCAGTCCACAGATACCTGTGAAAACACCTCTTTCATCCGGTGCTCGGCAGGCACCTCTCCCCTTGCGAACAGAATGGCGGCCTTCTGAACCTCTTTGGGAAGATCCATCTCGTGATGGTAGTGCATCTGGCCCTTCAACCTGATGTAGTAGGTGTACTCGGACACGGCGTCTTCCAACGAGAAGAGGGAGCGGTAGATGTAGGTGAGGTAGAGCTTCTGCTCGTCGTTCAGGGGATGGTCCTCGAGAAGCTTCAAGAACCCTCCCATGGGCATCAAGGCGTTTCTCACCGTGTGGGCCATGTATGCCGAGATACCTGCCAGCACCTTGTACTGTTCGGCCATTCTGGAGTTGGTAATGTCTGTGAAGGTGCGAACCACCCCGCCAAACGAGCCGCCGGAGTTCCAGGGAAGGGTGCGCACCTCGAAAAGCCGCTTTTCACCATTGGTAAATATGACCAGCTCTTCGGTGATGGGCTCTCTGTTTTGTATCACCCTGCGGCAGCTAACCCCCTTGCAGGGAAACGAAGAGTTAAGCATCACGCTGTAACACTTGCGCCCTGTTACGGCCCCTTCGTCTATCTGGAACTGCCTTCTCAGTGTGTCGTTCATCACCAGCACGTTCATCTGGTTGTCGATCACCAGAACCCCCGAGGGAAGGGCGTCTAAGGTGGTTTCGAGCAGGTTCTTTGCCTCGAGAAGCTCCTCCCTTTTTCGCTCCATCCTCAGGCGGTAACGCTCGTGCTCTTTCACGGCGTTCTGAAGACGGGCGAGGCAGGCCTTGAGCTGGTCTTTAAGTTCTCTCTCCTCGTGGTCCATCCTGGTGCCCCTTTTTGAAGACCGGCAACGAGACCACGAAGGTGGCCCCCTGGGGCGGATTGTTGCGCACCTCTATGCTGCCCCCGTGCAGCTCTTCAATTATTCTCTTGGCAATGGCCAATCCCAGACCCGTGCCCCTGCTCTTGGTGCTGAAGAAGGGCTTGAATATCGACGGAAGCACCTCCTCGGGGATACCACCACCGGTGTCCTCTATCTCTACGCATACCCAGTCTTTTCCGCCAATCCTTTTCTGGCGGCTCCTCACCTTTAGCACACCGTGCTCTGAGGATGACATGGACTCTATGGCGTTGCTGATGAGATTGGTGAGCACCTGTCTTATCTGTCCGGGGTCCACCTCGACCTCGGGTATCCCCCTCTCTAAGTGTTTGACCAGCACCACCTTCCTGTCCCTTAGCTCCTCGGCGAATAGAAAGAGAAGCTCGTCGAGTATGCTGTTGATGTCCACCCTTCTCTTCACATTCACGGGCTTTCTTACGTATCCCAGCACGTTGGAGAGTATTCTCTCGCCCTCTTCAACCTCTTTCACTATGGCCTCAAGGTACCTCTTGTCTGGGTGGTCGTCGGCAATCTTGCCGTGCAGCTTTCTGGCAAGACCACCAATGGCAATAAGGGGGTTTTTCAGGTCATGGGCGATGCGTGCCGACAGCTCTCCCAGGGTGGCCATGCGCTCCGCATCCATGAACCGGGCCTGGGCGGCCTTGAACTCCCTGTCAAGCTCTTTGATGGTGGACTGGCTCTGGGCACTGGCAATGGCCAGGGCCGCCTGTTGGCCCATCATGGCCAGTATCCTGATCTCGTCTTTCGAAAATGCGCCCTCTTTGCCCACCACCACGAAACCGTCTGTCTCACCCCCACGGGCGCTCAGGGGAACCCCCATTAAACGCATCTCGTCGGGAACCCCTATGCCAGAGGGCAGTATCTCCCTTGGCAGCAAAAAGGGATCGTCCATAGAGGGAGGGGTTACCCCCTCCAGGGAGAGGTTGACCCCCTCAAGGGAGACCACCTTGCCAGACACCACCATCTCTGAGAGGTCCTGATTTATCGCCTCCCACCTGCCCCCCTGCCAGGGAGAACATCCCCTTCTCGGCAACACACCAACCTCTCCACAGAACACCCTTTGCCCTTGGTGAGAGAAGTAAAGGGCCACCGGAAAACCCAGGCCAAGGTGTGGGTCTGTTAGGCCCTGCAGAAATAGCAGGATCCTCTTTGTTGGGTTGCTGGTCAGACGGTAGGCGTTGCCCAGCTCGTAGAGGGTGGAGAGGCGTGAGATCTGCCTCTCCTTATCTGCGAGAAGGGCGTTGAGCCGTTGAAAGAGATTGATGTTCTCAAGGAACACCAGTGAGATCTCTGCCAGCAGCCTCAGTATCCTCCTGTCGGTACGCGAGAGGTCTTGGTTTGGCAGCGAGAAGACATCCAGCAGGCACTTCACATCGTCATCGTCCCTCACGGTGAAGGTGGACCTCTTCGCATCCTGGATAGGGGTTCCCTGGGGGGGACAGGTGACATCTACCCGCTCGTCTCCCTGGATTATTCTCACCCTCACCATCAGTGGAGAGACCACGTTGTAGGCCGCCCTGGCAATCTCACGGGC
The DNA here is from genome assembly GCA_964593115.1 of uncultured Aquificales bacterium. GTDB lineage: Bacteria > Thermosulfidibacterota > Thermosulfidibacteria > Thermosulfidibacterales > JALWSI01 > JALWSI01. The sequence continues at coordinate 5,395 of CAZQJB010000025.1, read as the reverse complement.
AAGGTCATAAAGCTCCATGGCGTTGCCCAGGCAACCCACCGCCCGGTAGAGGGTGCCCATTCTGCGCGAGGACTCTTCGGCCTCTTGCCTTTCACAGAACCCCGAGTAGGCAATACAGAGCTGCTTGCACATGGTGGAGAGAAGAAGTCTCTCGTCCTCACTCAAGGGGTCTTCTCTCTCAACCGCCAGGGTGGCCTTAACCCCGTTTCTCTCAGCAGAGAAGCTCTGGAATCCCTCATCTTTCAGCGTGGAGGTACGCACAGACCTGCCGTTGCGGGGAAACACTATGGCCTTCTCACCCTCAACCTTCAGCACAACCTTTCTGGCACCTATCTTCTCGGCCAGCACCTCGATGGCGCGCATTGCCCCTTTGCGGAAAGAGGAAGAACTGAACAGGGCATCACAACAGGCGGCCCCCGCCATAAGCAGATCATGGCAATTCTTTTTGTACACGATCACTCCTCGGGAGGAGGCTCCTGCTCCTCCTCGTCAACCTCGAATAGCTCTGCCACAACCTTCAAACCCTTATTGGAGAGAAGGGTGTTTAGATAAACCCTCTCGTCAGAGTCGAGTACACCCTTAAGGTGCTCCCTCATCTCAGATGGCTCAGTCAGCTTCACCACAGAGGTGGGTTCACCTGCAGGAAACCCTACCAGCAAGAAGGGACCCTTGGCAGGTTGCCGGAAGTACTCTTTACCGCCTCCTATCCTGACGGCATTGTCAACAGCCACCTCGTTCACAACCATCACCATGCCCTTGGAGCTGCTCTCGTCTTTTATGATCTTAGAGAGAAGCTCAACATCGTGCTTCAGGCGCTCCAGCCTGGCCTCTACCCCGATTATGGTGTCGTCTTTCTCCTGCAGTTCCTCCACCATCTTCTTTGCAAAAAGTGGGAGCTTTGAGAGAAGCTGCTCCTCCACCGCGGGATCTCTCTCAACCAGCCTGAGAACAAGACTCTTCACCTTGAGGTTGGAGACATTCATGTTTTTGAAAAGACTGCCCTTCAACATCCTGGTGAGGGCGGTAACCTTTCCGTCCCTCTTCTTTATCAGCTCTTCCAGCTCTGACACGGTCTTTGCTATTTTCCGCTCGGTCTCCTCTTTCTGGGCATTCAGCTTCTCTATCTCTTGCCTCTTTCTCTCCACCTCCATTGGATCTATCACAAAGTTGTTCACCCCAGAGGTGTCAACAATGAGAATCAGCTTGGTGGCGGCAATAGTGGTGTGGTTCAGGTTCTTCACCACCGAGACTATCTCTCCCTCCACCCTGCCTCCAGAGAGTACGTTCACCTCGGCGTTTCTCGCCTTGATATGGGCGTTGTTGGCCCTGGCGATAATCGCCCTGCCCTGGCACTCAACGTTGGCCCCTGTTGCGATGTTTATGGTACACTCCTCTTCGGCACGAATCATGGCCCCCGAGGCCACGGTGCCCTGAACCACCACCACCCTGCCGTCCACCACGGCGTTTCTGCCAACGCTTCCCTTTATCTCCACCACCTTGCCGGGAGAGACCACCTTGAACCCGTCCCTCACCGCGTCTGTGGTCTCCACGTCGGTGCCAGAGATGAGAATGTCCACCCCCTGGGATCGGTCCACCATGTCAACGCTCCCCGTGGAGTAGTCCACCCCGGAGAGCTTCAAGACGGGAGATAGAAAGATCTTTCCCCTCTCTATTACCACGAAGCCGTCAACCTTGGCCACGAGCTTGTAGATCTTCTTCTTTCCCTTAGACTCCTCCCGGACATCAAGGGTCTCCTCGTCCACCAAGAAGGGGAGGGGTGGAACGGGCTTGAAAGGGATAACGGCGCCGTTCACCTTTATTCCCACCTCTCCGGGAAGGTACTCTATGGTGACCACGACGCTGCCCGGCTCCACCTTTCTCTCGGTGTAGCCCCTATCTTTGAAGTCTATGCGTCCAGAGCGCTTGTCTATCACCTTTCCCGCGTAGGTGATGAGGGGAACATGGTAGATCTCCTCGCGGGAGGGGTGCACCACGGGGTGTCCCTTGGCAACCACGAAGGTGGAGACCTCCTTCTTTCCCTTCTCCCACTTCTCCAGGATGCCGCGCCACTTTTCCTTTATCTCGTCGTCGCTGACCAGTCCGTAGATAACCCCCTCCAGGGCCATCTTCGCCCTGGTCTTCCTCAAAAGCTCGTTCAGGGCCGGCTCCTCGTTGCCCGACTGGAAGAAGACCCTGGTGGTGGGCAGCACCCTTAGGGTGGCCAATGGCACCGGGTACTCCTCTTCGTCCAGGATGGCGTCGAACACCTCCACGTATGTGTATGACCCAGGAAAGATGTCCAAGGTGTACTCTGCCACGTACCCCTGGGTGGTTGGCACATGGTAAACGTCCATGGAGACCACCTCGAAGGCGAGATCCCTGGGCTCCATGCCGTACTCTGCCGCCACCTACTCAACGGCCTTGGCAGGGTCCCGGGTCTTTACCTGCCTACCCTTGGGCATCTTCCGGTATATCCTCCTTGTGACCGCACTTCGGGCATACCAACTTTTCCTTCTGCTGCATCAGGTAGGGCAATCCACACTGGGGGCACTCCTTCTGAACGGGTTTGCCGTTGGCGATGGTCTTGCACCCGGGATACCTGTTGCACCCGTAGAAGATCCCTCTCTTGCTTCTCCTGGGAACCAGGAGTCCGTCGCAACCATCTTTGAAACAGGGCATCTCGAACTCTGCCTGCAGCTTTGGACCCTTCAGGGGCTGGGTGTAACGGCAGTCTGGGTATCCCGTGCACCCCAGGAACTGGCCGAACCGGCCAAACTTTATCTCGAGAGGCTTGCCGCACTGGGGACAGAGCTGCTCCTTTTCAAGCTTCAGGGACCTAACCTTCTGCATCCCCTCCTCGGCCTTAGACAGCTCCTGTGAGAAGGGAAGGTAGAACCCCTTCACCACCTCCACCCAGTTCTCTTTGCCCTCCTCCACCTTGTCCAGGTTCTCCTCCATCTGGGCGGTGAAGCCGTAGTCCACTATCCGGGGAAAGTGCTCCACCAGCAACGAGCTCACCAACCTTCCCAGGGGAGTGGGAAATAGGGTTCTCTTCTCTCGCCTCACGTAACCCCTATCCTGGATGGTTGATATGATGGTGGCGTATGTGCTGGGCCTGCCAATGCCCTTCTCCTCCAGGGTCTTCACCAGGGATGCCTCGGTGTAGCGGGGTGGAGGCTGGGTGAAGTGCTGAGACGGAACAATCTCGACCACACCTAACACCTCCCCCTTCTGCAGGGGCGGAAGCCTCCCGTCCTTATCCTTGGCAGACTCGTCCTCCTCTCCCTCGATGTAGATAACCCGGTAACCCTTGAACTTCAGGATAGAGCCCGTAACCCTGAAGAGGGCCTCGCCAGCAGATATGTCAACGGTGGTGGTGTCGAAGAGGGCAGCCTTCATCTGACTGGCCAGAAACCTCTTCCAGATCAACGAGTAGAGCCTTAGCAGGTCACGGGAGAGCCGGCCTTTCAGCTCCTCTGGGGTCCTCTCCACCGAGGTGGGGCGGATACACTCGTGGGCCTCCTGGGCCCCCTTCTTGCTCCTGTATTTCGGGGGCTGGGCAGGAAGAAACTCCTTGCCAAAACCCGTCTCCACGAAACGCCTGGCCTCTGCCTGGGCCTCTTTGGACACAGAGACCGAGTCGGTTCTCATGTAGGTGATGAGACCCACACTGCCCTCGCCGCCAAGCTCCACCCCCTCGTAGAGCTGCTGGGCAAGCATCATGGTCTTCTTTGCGGTGAACCCCAGTTTTCTTCCCGCCTCTTGCTGGAGAGTACTGGTGATGAAGGGCGGAGGCGGTGACTGGCGGCGGGTCTTTCTCTTCACCTCCGCCACAACGAAATCCTCTTTCTTCAGCGAGTCAAGCACCTTTTTTGCCTCGCCCTCGTTGCCCAGGGCTGCCTTCTTCCCCTTCCACTTCAAGAGCTTGGCCTTGAACCTGGGTGGCTTTGAGGCCTCTAACAAGGCCTCGATCTCCCAGTACTCCTTTGGAACGAAGGCCTCGATCTCGTTCTCTCGCTCGCAGATGAGCCTGAGGGCCACAGATTGAACCCGGCCTGCCGACAGCCCCTTTTGAACCTTCTTCCACAACAGGGGGCTGATGCTGTAACCCACCAGGCGGTCAAGAACGCGCCTGGCCTGCTGGGCATCAACCTTGTTCTTGTCTATCTCACCGGGGTTCGAAAGCGCCTCTTCGATGGCCCTCTTGGTGATCTCGTGAAAGGTGATTCTCGAGATCTTCTTCTTGCCACCTATCTCCTCGGCAACGTGCCAGGCTATGGCCTCTCCCTCGCGGTCCGGGTCAGAGGCAAGGTAGATTCTCTCTGCCCTCTTTGCCTCCCTTTTCAGCTCTGCCAGTATCTTCTCTTTGCCGGGAACCACCACATAGGTGGGCCTGAATCCGTTGGTGGTATCCACCCCAAGCTTGTTCTTGGGCAGGTCCTTAACGTGGCCCATACAGGCCTTGATAGTGAAGTCCTTGCCCAGGAACCTGGAAAGGGTTCTCGCCTTCGTGGGCGACTCCACCACGATAAGTCTCTTCACGCCGTCCTCCTCGAATAGACTCCGCCAGCAACCTGGCAGATAAGTCCCTTCATCTCCATCTCCAAGAGCACCTCCCAGATATCCCCTAACATCTTGCCGGTTCTACTCGCAATCACCTCGGGAGGAAGGTCTTCATCTTCAAGGGCACGCCAAACCGATAGCTCGTCCCCCTGAAGCTCGCCTTCCGCCACAGTCACCCCACCCCTCTCTACCCTGGGATGGATGGAGAGCTGCTCTAATACATCCCCTGCACCTGCCGCAACCTTGGCACCGCTCTTCAGCAGGCCAATCACCCCCTTCCCCTGGCTCCTGTCCACCCTGCCAGGGACAGCAAACACAGGAACTTGCATCTCTTTTGCATACTGGGCGGTCAGCAATGCCCCGCTCTTCTCGCCAGCCTCCACAACCACCACCGCCCTGCTCAGGGCGGCCATCAACCTGTTTCGCCTGGGAAAGGTCCACCTGGCAGGAGATGTGAAGGGGGTGAAGGGCGAGAGCAGAAGCCCCTTATCCCTTATTCTCTCTGCCAGCCCCCTGTTCTGTGGGGGATACACCTTTGCGAGTCCCGATCCCAGCACGGCCACTGTGGCACCTGCCTCCAGGGCCCCCTGGTGGGCCGCGGTGTCTATGCCTATGGCCATACCGCTGGTCACCATCACCCCCTGAATCGTCAGGTCCCTCGCCATGCTGTAGGCCACCTGGTTGCCGTAGCTCGATGCCTTGCGGGTGCCCACCACCGAGACCGCAGGGGCAGAGAGACACCCAATATCCCCTTGGTAGAATATGGCAGCGGGGGAACCCCTTACCTTCCACAGGGCAGGGGGAAACCCCTTATCCGCCACGGTCATTACCT
>CAZQJB010000024.1:0-12836 GCA_964593115.1 uncultured Aquificales bacterium | reverse complement strand
CAGGGCCACCGAATCGTAGCCCTGGATCAAGGGATAGAAAAACTCGTGGATGTAGATGGGTATCCCCTCGCGGTGACGGGTCTTGAAGTCGTCCCTTTCCAGCATCCTGGCCACCGTGTAGCTGGCAGCCAGCCTGATCATGTCTGCAGGGGTGAACCTGTTCATCCAGGTGCTGTTGAAAACCACCTGCGTCTTTTCTGGGTCCAGCACCTTGAACACCTGTTGCTGATAGGTTTTGGCGTTTTCTGCAACCTCGTCAGGGGTGAGGGCCTTACGGGTCTCTGACCGCCCCGTGGGATCTCCGATCATGCCGGTGAAATCGCCTATGAGGAATAGCACCTCATGGCCAAGCTCCTGAAACTGTTTCATCTTCTGGAGCAGCACCGTGTGGCCAAGGTGCAGGTCAGGCGCCGTGGGATCGAACCCCGCCTTCACCCTTAAAGGACGGCCCTCGTCTATGCTCTTCTTCAGCCTCTTCTCTAACTCTTCGGGGGAGATTATGTCCTCCACACCTTTCAAGAGGATATCCATCTGTTCCTGTACCGTCATTGAGTAGTCCTCCATCGCCTAACAAAAGGGCAGTTTGAGAAAGCGCCCGAGTAATACCCAAAAGGCCCTCTCACAACAACCTCCATACCCTACCTCGTCTTCTCTGCTCTTTGGATGCCTTGCGGGGGTTGCCCTTCTTGGACGAGCGAACCGGCTCATCGTCCTCTTCTGCCCCCTTCATTTCAAGGTACTGGGCGGCCCAAAGTCTATCCTGGAACTCTTGGGATGAGAAAGAGATAGCACCGTGACGCTCCACGGCGCCCCTTAGGGAGCGATCAGAGGTGATCACCACGGCCTTCTCTCTCAGCTCCCTGGCCATGGTCTCTATCCGGCTATCGGCAAGCTCGCCCTGCCTGGTGAACACCACCTTAACCCCTCGGTGGTGTGAACTCTGCTCGGGCAAGTGGGTGTCAGCCGCATCGAACACCACCACCACCTTGTGACCCCTCACCCTCTTGTAAACGCTCAACTGGTGAAGCAGCGCATCCCTGGCGCCCTCGGGGTCCATCCTCTCCTGCCGGGCAAGCTCGGGCATGGAACGCAGCAGGTTGTAACCGTCAATAATCAGCAGCTTCACCTACAAGCTCCTGCTCTTCCCCAAGGTACTGCCCCACCAGCCCTGCCTCAACCTCGTCAAGCAACAGCTCTATTCCCTCTCCGGTGAGGGCAGATACCCTAACCCCTTGAGAGGGAAGCAGTCCACGGGCATCCTGGGACAAGAGGTCAACCTTGTTGAACACCGTTATCCTCGGAATGTGGCCAAGGCCGAGTTCGAGAAGCATGGAGTCCACCACCTCCATCTCCTGGTCCCACCTATCGCTTACGGCATCCACCACGTGGAGCAGCAGCGAGGCATCCTCCAGTTCCTCCAAGGTGGCCTTGAACGCCACCTTCAGGTCCCTGGGCATGTGGCGAATAAACCCCACCGTGTCAGTAAAGATACACCTGGTGCCCCCGGGAAGCACCCTTTGCCTGCTCGTGGTGTCGAGGGTGGCAAACAGCCTGTTCTCGGCCCTTAAACCGCTACGGGTCAATCGGTTAATCAGGGTTGTCTTTCCCGCGTTTGTGTATCCCACCAGGGAGACCACCGGAATGCCCCGTCTCTCCCGGCCCTTTCTGCGTAACCTGCGCCCCTTGGCCTGGGACTTCAGTCGCCTCTCGAGATGAGCAATTCGGTCTCTCACCCTGCGCCTGTCAACTTCGAGCTTGGTTTCACCGGGTCCACGGCCCCCAACACCTCCCATGAGCTTAGACATGGCGGTTCCCCTGCCCACCAACCGGGGCAGCATGTACCTCAACTGGGCAAGCTCAACCTGTATCCTTCCCTCTACGCTCTGGGCGCGCTGTGCGAAGATGTCGAGTATCAACTGGGTTCTGTCGAGCACCTTCAGGTCGCTAAGGGACGCTATTGCATTGGCCTGCACCGGGGTAAGCTCTTTACCAAAGATAACCATGTTGCAACCCTTTTGCAGGCTGCGCATGAGAAGCTCGCGCACCTTTCCCCTGCCCAGGTATGTGCCAGGGTTTATGCGCCTCATTCTCTGTGTGATCACGTCTGCAACCTCCACCCCGGCACTCTCGGCGAGAGACCTGAGCTCTGCCACCAGGTAATCCTCGTCGTCCCCTTCATCCCCCTCCAGGGGAACCACCAGCATGGCCCTCTCTTTCTCCTCACTGGCAGAGAAGAGCCTCTGGGACCTGCGGAGCTCGTCCTCTAACTCTTTGAGCAGGTGGTCGAAACCATCGTCCAACTGGTTCAGGTGAGGATAAAGCGTGATCTGCCAAGGCAGCCTGCGCCCCTCTTGGGGCACGATGTGGGCAAGGGTGACCTCTCCAGGCAAGCCTGTCTCTGTGGACTGGACCACCAGCATGGCGTCGAGCCTCAATAGCACCATGTCTGTGAGGTCCTCCTCGCTGATGGGCTCACCTGCAAGGTGGGTATGTACGCAGCGAAGTCCCCTCAAGCTACCCCACCCGATACGGTAGGCGGTGAGGTCGGGAATCAGAATGGAGTCGTGGTCTCCAAGGATAACATGGCTAACCCTGCCCTTTCTGTCGATGAGCACCGCAACCTGCTTGTTTAGCCTGCGGGACAGCTCAGATAGCTCCCTGCCAAGCTCCGGGGTGACTGGCATGCCAGGAGGCACCCTGCGGCGGTAGAGACGCTCAAGCTCTCTGCGCTGCTGGGGGGTTAGCCTTCTGGTATCCCCGTAGATCCTCAACGCTAACCAGCCCCCTCTTCAGGCGTCCCCCGGCCAATGCCAAGTACGAGGCAACGGGCATGGTCTTCGAGAAACCGCAGCTCCACGGTATCTTGGGGGGCCAGCTCAGCAGCAGAACGCACCACCATCCCCTTTCTGGTGCACAAGGCGTATCCCCGCCTTAGGGGTGCCAGGGGGCTCAGCCCCTTAATCCTCTCGGAAAGCAAACCCACCCTGTTCGCCTCTGACCGCACCCTGCCCTTTGCAAGGCCCATGAGCGAGTAGGATAACCTCTTCAAGGTCTCACGGTCCCTCTCGACCCTGGAGGCGGGGGAAGACCTGTAAAGGCGATGGGCAAGCTCCACGATGTGACCGCGGCGGTGCATGAGATCCCTTTTTTCGACCTGCACCATGGCATCGTAAAGCCTGGCAAGGTGAAGGCGCTGCTCTTTCAACCTTCTTCTTGGATCACCAGACGAAAGGCCAGCCTTTAGCAGACCAAGCCTGGCCCGCTGTGCAGAGACCCTCTGGCCTGTCAGCTCCACCATGCGCGATACCAGCTCGTTGAACCTTTTCACCAACTCCCTCGCGTTTGAGACGAGCACCTCTGCTGCAGCGGTGGGGGTAGGCACCCTGAGATCCGCAGCAAGGTCTGCAAGGGTGGTGTCAACCTCGTGCCCTATGCCGGTGATCACCGGCACCTTCGAATCGGCCACCGCCCTCACCACAGACTCGTGGTTGAAGGCCCACAGGTCCTCCACTGAGCCTCCTCCCCTGGACAATACGGCAACCTCTGCCCTGCCGTGGCGGGCCAGGGCCTGAAAGGCAAGAACAATTGATGCAGGTGCCTCGTCACCCTGGGCGGCTATGGGATAGACCAACACCTGCAGTGGAAGCGGATAACCCTCGAGTATGCTCAACATGTCCTGCAGTGCAGCCCCGGAGTGCGAGGTGAGAAGGGCCACGCAGGAAGGTGAAGGGGGAATGGGTTTTTTGCGCGACTCATCGAAGAGCCCCTCTGCACCAAGCCTTCTCTTCAACATCTCTAACTGGGCAAAGGTGGCCCCCAGACCAGCAGGCTCAACGAAATCCACGATGAGCTGGTACTCTCCCCTGGGGCCGTAAACGGTTACGTCGCCGTAGCAGACAACCTCTGTCCCCTCACTGAGATGCCTTGCGAAATACCGTCCCCTGCCCCTGAATAGCACCGCCTTCAACAGGGCGTCACCCTCTTTAAGGCCAAAATAGGTGTGGCCAGCAGCGGTCTTCCTCAGGGAAGAGACCTCGCCCTTAACCCAAACCCCAGAAAACTCCCCCTCTATGTGAAACTTTATGCGCTCGGTAATGGCAGATACGCCCAGCACCTCCTGGGTGGCAGAGAGCCTGAATACGGGTTCTAAGCTCACCTTCTCCTCCCCCCACCCACTAAGGTGAGACATGAATCATCTCCAACCAAGCTCAATCCCCCGCCTCTTGCAGTGCAGGATAAGGGTGTTCTCCATGAGCATGGCCACAGTCATTGGTCCGACCCCACCGGGCACCGGGGTAACTGCCGATGCCACCCCCATAACCCCTTGGGTATCAACGTCTCCCACAGTACGGCCCTTCCATTTGGAGATGCCTATGTCAATCACAACGGCCCCGGGCATCACCATCTCCCTTTTGATGAGGTGGGGAACCCCCGTGGCCGAGCAGAGGATCTCAGCCCTCTTAGTGTGAACCGAGATCTCCCTGGTCTTGATGTGGCAGACGGTGACGGTGGCCATCCTGTTCACCAGCATCATCGACAGGGGCTTTCCCACGATGTTGCTGGCCCCCACAACCACCACCTCTTTGCCCTCAACGGCTATCCCGTACTCGTCCAGTATCCTCATCACCCCCTTGGGAGTGCAAGGGGAGATCTCCTCTCTTCCCTCCAGCAGCCTACCCACGGTGGTGGGATGAAACCCGTCAACGTCCTTTGAGGGGTCTATGGCCTCGAGCAGACCGGTGGCGTCTAACCCCTGGGGCAAGGGCAGCTGTACCAGTATTCCGTCAACCTTTGGATCGTGGTTGAGGCGATGAACCAGGTCAAGAAGCTCGCCCTGGGAGGTGGAGCCGGGCAACCTGTGAAAGAAGGAGCGTATTCCCACGCTCCCGCAGCACTCCTCCTTCTTTCTCACGTAGAGCAACGAGGCAGGGTCTTCGCCCACCATTATTACCGCCAGCCCCGGAGATAGCCCTTTCTCCCGCACAGTGGCGCAGATTCTCTGGTTCACCCTTTGCGCCAGGGCCTTTCCGTCAAGAATCCTGGTCTCCATCCTCCACCTTCCTTATCCTCTCGATGCCCAGGGCCCTTCCGGTTTGCGGGTCCACCTCTACAACCACGGCATTCAACTGCACCCTGCCCGTTGCCACCTCGAACCTATGGGGCATCTGGTAGAGAAACCTGTGCATCACCACCTCCCTCTTCATGCCTATTATGCCGTCGTATGGGCCCGTCATGCCAACGTCGGTGAGGTAGGCGGTGCCATTGGGCAGTATCCTCTCGTCGGCGGTCTGCACGTGCGTGTGGGTACCCACCACGGCGCTCACCTTGCCGTCTAAAAACCAGGCCAGGGCAAGCTTTTCAGAGGTGGCCTCTGCGTGAACGTCCACAAAGATGGCAGGAGTAACCTCTCTGATCCCTGGAAGAATCTTCTCCATCACCTGGAAAGGGCAGTCAAGGTTGTCCATGAAAACCCGACCCGACAGGTTCACCACCGCCAACCTCTCTCCTGTGGGAAGGGTATGCACGAGCCACCCCTCGCCGGGCACCCCAGGGGGATAGTTGGCAGGGCGCACTATGCCTTGCCAGTTCATTATCTCGGTCACCATCTCCTTTTTGTCCCAGACGTGGTTTCCCGTGGTGATCACGTTCGCACCGTAACGGAATATCTCGTCAATCACCTTGGATGTTAGTCCCAACCCCCCTGCAGAGTTCTCCCCGTTCACCACCACCACGTCCACCGCGTAGGCTGAGACGAGTCCCGCAAGCCAGGTCTTCAGGGCCCTCCGACCCGGCTTGCCCACCACGTCTCCCACCATGAGAACACGCATGTTCAGGCCGCCTTCACTTTGCGTACTCCACCGCCCTGGTCTCGCGTATCACGTGCACCTTTATCTGGCCAGGGTAGGTAAGGCTCTCCTCCAGCTTCTTAGCAACGTCCCTGGCCAGGAAGTAGAGCTCTTCGTCAGAGGCGCTTTCTGGGTCCACGATCACCCTGATCTCCCTGCCCGCCTGTATTGCGTATGCCTTGTTCACGCTGGGGAACGACGAGGCAATCTCTTCAAGCTTGCTTATGCGCTTTACGTATGCCTCGAGCATCTCCATCCTTGCACCGGGCCTCGCCGCCGAAAGGGTGTCTGCAGCAATGGTGAGCACAGCCTCGGGGGTGTGGGGATCGTCCTCGCCGTGGTGGGCCAGGATGGCGTTCACCACCTCGGGCTTCTCCCCATACTTTCTGGCAAGATCGGCCCCGATCTGTGCATGGGAACCCTCTACCTCGTGGTCAACAGCCTTACCAATATCGTGAAGTAATCCCATGCGCTTGGCAAGTTCCACGTTAAGTCCCAGCTCGGCGGCCATGATTCCGCAGAAGTAGGCCACTTCCTTCGAGTGGCTTAGCATGTTCTGGGTGTAGCTGGTGCGGTACTTCAAACGCCCCAGCAGCTTCATAAGCTCGGGGTGCAGGTTGTGTATGCCCAGCTCGAACACCGCAGACGAGGCTGCCTCTTTCATTATGCCCTCGATCTCCTTCTTCACCTTGGCGTGTATCTCCTCGATGCGTCCAGGGTGAATTCTGCCGTCCTTAACCAACCTCTCCAACGAAACCCTGGCCACCTCTCGGCGAATGGGATCGTGGCACGAGAGCACCACCGCCTCGGGGGTGTCGTCGATTATCAGGTCCACACCGGTTATGCTCTCGAAGGCCCGGATGTTTCTGCCCTCTCGCCCGATAATCCGCCCCTTTATCTCGTCAGAGGGAAGCTGGACCACCGATACGGTATGCTCAACGATCTCGTCAGAGGAGTACTTCTGTATGGCCAAAGCAAGTATCTTCTTGGCCCTGACATCTGCCTCCTCTTTGGCCTTCTCTTCAATCCTTTTAACTATCTCGAAGGCCTCTTTCCGGGCATCCTGTTTCATGCTCTCGACGAGCTCTCTCTTCGCCTCCTCCCGGGTCATCTGGGCAATGGACTCAAGGCGCTGCACCACCTTCTGGTGAAGACTCTCTATCTCTTTGCCCTTCTTCTCGAGGTTGCGCTCGCGCTGATTGAGCTGGTTTCTCTCTTGCTTCAGCTCCTTCCATTCGCCGTCCAGTTCCTGAAGCCGTTTTTCGAGCTGCTCCTCCTTCTGGGAGAGCCTGGTCTCCCTCTTATCGAGTTCCCGCTTCCTGTCAGACACCTCCTTCATGGCCCTGTCCCTCTCTTTCAGGGCCAGCTCCTTTGCCTCAAGCACCGCCTCTTTCTTGATGTTCTCGGCGTCTTTCTTGGCCTCCTCCAGGATACGCTGGGCCTCATCCTTCATGCCCTCTATCCTGGCGCTCTGAAGGTGCTTTCTCACCATAGTGGCCACCACGAACCCTATGGCCGCACCTGCAAGCACTCCAAGAACAGCTGTCAACACGTGCATGCCACTCATCTTCTCTTCCTCCCTTTTTACTCTCTATTCACCCAACCTACTGGAATCGCAGTTGCAGAAAATATCGCCCTGTCCTCGGTCAAAACGAGATCCACACGTCTGTCCCAGGGTTCAACGGGAAGCTCAGGCAACACCTGGCAAGAAAAGGCCACCCCCACAGAGAGCTGCCACACCCCCTTCTCTTTCAGGACCCTGTCGTAGTAACCACCACCGTAACCAAGCCGTTCACCCATCTCCGAATAGGCCACACCTGGCACCACGAAGAGGTCAACATCTTCAAGGGGCCATGACTCACAGTGTCCGGCAGGCTCGGGTATCCCGTATGCGCCTGGGGACAGGTCTTTCTCTGAGCCAACTCTCATAAACTGTAATCCCCTCTTCTCTACCTTTGGAAAGAGGAAAACCTTGGCGTCTCCCCCGTCAACCAGGAGGGAAAGCAGGTCAACCTCTCCCCTAACCGGGTAGTAGAGGGCCACAACCCTTGCTCGGCCCCACTCTGGACGGCTTAAAAGACGCTCGGCAATCTCGGCCTCTGCCCTTTTCCGCCGAGGGCCTGATAGCGAGCTTCGGGCGTGAAGCATCATCTTGCGTATCTCGGCCTTACCCTTCACCGTACCTCTCCTCTCCCCAAAGGCTCACCAACCTATCCCTCAGCAGCCTCTCCCTTCCCATCTCTGTGGGACGGTAGTAGTCACGGGGATCCGGCAGGTAGGCTTGCCTCACGAAGTGACCCGGGAAGTCATGTGGATACCTGTACTCCTTGCTGCCAGGTGAGCGGTTGGTGATGTGGGGGGGGACCTTAGCGTCCACCTTGGGGTTTTCGGCGTCTGCCTGGGCCCTTTTCAATGCCAGGTACGCCGCGTTGCTTTTGGGGGCAGCGGCGGCGTAAACCGTGGCCTCTGCAAGGGGAATGGCGCACTCAGGCAGGCCCACAGCCTCCACCGCCTTCAGGGCCGCAATTGCAACAAGCAAGGCGATGGGATCGGCGCAACCCACGTCTTCCGCTGCGGCTATCACCAGGCGACGGGCTATGAAAAGGGGGTCTTCTCCACCTTGAAGCATTCTTGCCATCCAGAACAGGGCGGCGTCGGGATCAGAGCCCCTTATGCTCTTGATGTAGGCCGAGATCACGTCGTAGTGCTCGCCACGCCGGTAAGACGAACCCCTATGCCCAATTATCTCAGACACCAGCTCAACCCCCACAGAAGATAGCCCCCTGTCCTCGGCAGCAATGGCGGAAAGCTCGAGCAGGTTGAGGGCCCTTCGGGCATCACCGTCAGAGTAGTCCTCGATGAACTCCAATGCCTGTGGTTCAAAAGAGATGAGCCCCCTAAGACCCCTCTCGTCCTCGATTGCCCTTATGAGGAGGCTACGAACATCCTCTCTGCTCAAGGGCTTGAAGGTGAAGATGGTTATCCTCGACAGCAACCCCTTACTAAGGGCAGCCCTGGGGTTTTCTGTGGATGCCCCCAAGAGAACGAAGAGGCCCTCCTCCACGTGGGGAAGCAATCCCTCTTGCTGAACCCTGGTGAACCGGTGGATCTCGTCAACGAAGAGCAGGGTGGGAACTCCCTGCCTCTTATTCATAACCGCCTTCTCAACGGCTTCCCTGATCTCTTTTTTGCCGTGGGATACGGCGTTGAGACCTATAAAATTTGCCTTGGCCTGCTCGGCTATCACGTGGGCCAGGGCGGTCTTTCCGCAACCAGGGGGTCCGTGAAAGACCGCGGCCCTAAGCAACCCTCTGTCCAGCATGGCCCTAAGAGGCATACCTGGAGCCAGAAGATGCCGCTGCCCAACAACCTCGTCCAGGGTGCGGGGCCGCATTCTCCAAGCAAGCGGTGCGTCTCGCACTAACTCTCCTCCCTTTCGCCTGCAGGAGAGGCTGAACGGGGGAGGGAGTGAGGAGCATCCCCATCTATCTAAAAAAGCAATGCCTTATGGGTATCAGTGAGAAAAGAGGTCTAACCCCCAGCGAGGTCTGAGCGCCTTTTGCGCCGTAATAGCCTCTTTTTCAAGGCCACAAAAGCTTCCCGCTTTGCCGTTGCGGACAGGGGAACTTGAACCTGGCTCTGCCAGGTGGGCTCCTCTGGGAATGGCCTCCGATCTCCCCGTGGAGGGTACCATCTTTGGCCACCCCTTAGATCCCTTTTTCAAGCTGTTGGGCTCAAGTCGTTCCTGTCCCTGACGCACAAAGCAGGAAGCAATCACTCTTTGCTCTCCTCTTTTTCCTCCTCATCTATGAGCCGTATCAACTTCCTGGCCCTTGACTCCAGTTCCCGTTCTAAGCTCTCCTTCTCTTCTCTTAATTTAATCAGCTCACTCGCTATGTTCAAGGCTGCCAACACCGCTATGCGCTCGGTGGAGACCACCGAGGTGTTCTCAGAGATCTCCCGCATGGCCGAATCAACCTTGTCTGCTATCCTCAGCAGATCGGTCTCGCTACCCGGGGTCTTCAGGGCATATTCCCTGTTGAAGATTCTGACCACCATGCGGGCCATCGCCTACTCCTTTGGCGGTTTTGGCAGCTCGTTCTTTTCTGCCATCTCCTGGTATTCCTCGATCTTTACTATTAGGCGTTCCACCTTCTCTCTCATCTCTCTCTTCAAGTTGTTCAACCTTTTGCACTCCTGCCTGGCCTCTTTCAGCGCCTTCTCTTTCTCAACCAGTTCTTTCTTGAGCTCGGCGTTCTCTGCCTGCAAAGAGGCTATTTTGCGCACAAGTTGAATAATACGCTCCTCAAGCATCTCCCAGAACGAAAGGGGGCCCTCGCCCCCCCTTTCTGGACCAGCGTCCTGGGTCTCGGCCTGGGGAGAACCGTTCTCAGTCTCTTCCCGTCCCTCGTCTTGAACCTGTTCTATCTCACTCTTTGACAAAGAGGCTACTCCTTCTGTGCTTCTTCATCATCTCTTTGGCCTCAACCATACCAAGCCTGGCCTTGCGGTTGTACGAGTCAAGATTGAAGGCCCGTTGGTAAACCACATAGGCCAGGTCCCACTTGCCCTCACGAGCGAACCTGTCACCCCAACTACAGTAGCGGTACGGCACCGAAAAGGAAAGCAGGGTCCATAGCACTGTGCCCCCCAGCACCACCGCCGTCACCACCACCATCAGTTTCTCCATCAGCTTCATGGTGGCAGCATACACCAAGCAGAGGTTAAACAGAAGAGGGAAGGTGGTAAAATCCACGGGGCATCTTCCGGTGCAAAGAGATGCATACCCATCCATACCCAGAAGTCCGGAAAGGCATAGGAACCAGGTAGGGGGTAGTGAAACAACCATCTTCAATCACACCACCCCCGGTCAAACAAGGGAAGAGCCGGGATATCTACGTGAGATCAAGCCCGTACACGGGGCTCAAGACCTGGGGCCTCTCCTGCCTCTCGGTGGAATGTAAATAACCCTGCCGGGACGGATACGCCTGGGATCTGTGATGCCGTTGTAGCTCATTATTGCCGACACGCTCACCCTGTACCTCGCGGCGATGTCGCTAAGGGTCTCTCCCCTCTTAACCCTGTGCCGTATCATTCGCCTTCGGTGCCTTGCCGAGCGTCTCATGGAGTAGCGGTTAAGGTTCCTCTCTAACAGGGCCACGGCCCTGCGTGACGGAAAGCGCAACACGTACCCCTGGACAAATGGGGGCACCCTCCAACGTAGCACCGCAGGGTTGAGCCTTTTTAGCACCCTCTCGCTTATTCCTGACCACTGGGCCACGGTGGAGAGGGCAACTCCACCTGGCACCCCCGCCTTGTAGAACATTAGGGGATCACCACCCTCAACAGGTGGAACCCCGTAGTCACTTGCATAGACCAGTATCTTCAGAACCGCGAGAAACCTGGGCACGTAATCGCTGCTCTCCCTTCTCAAGGCACCGCTCTCCCTCAGTGACCAGAAATCGCCCACCCCGCCACGCTCCAAGGAGCGGAACACCCGGCCCTCACCACCGTTGTACGCCGCAAGGGCAAGCTCCCACGAGCCGAACATACCGTAAAGGTCTCTGAAATAGCGGGCTGCTGCCCTGGTGGAGCGCTCGATGTCCCGGCGCTCGTCCACCCACCTGTCTATGCGCAGGCCGTACTTTCGGGCGGTGGATGCCACGAACTGCCAGTACCCCACGGCATGGGAGCGTGAACGAATTGAAGACTGGTATCCGCTTTCTATTATGGGCAGATAGGCAAGGGCTGTGGGCATACCCTCATCCCTGAGCACTCTCTTTGCCACCTCCACCAGGGCCGAGGCCCGCTTCAGGTGACGCATCAACCTGGGCCTTTTGCTATCGTTGCCCAGGTAATCCTCTACAAACCCGTCAACCTCTGGACGCTCCATCTGCAAGAGAAACCGATGAAACTCCCCTGGCATGCGCTCCATGTAAGCCATCTGGGCATTAAGCTCATCCTCAAGTGACCTCTCTTCACTGAACCTTCTCAGGTCATCGAGGGTGCGCAGAGCACATACAGTGGCGTTTTCACCAACCTGCTTACCGGTCACACTGGGGGTGGCATTGGCCTCTTGGTAATAGGGTCTAAATGAACCTGCCTTTGATGCAGTGGCATTTAACGGTAAGCCGGCCACCGCCTCTGGAGGTATCATGGGCATCTCCTCGGCCTTCTTCACCACCACCCTCTTTTTCGGTAGAGCCTTCTTTACGCTGCCCTTCTCATGGGCGGCACACCCCCAGAACAGGGCGGCCACCAAGAACAGAGCGCAACATGCAAAGATGGGCCTAAACACCGGATCCTCCTGCACAAGTCGCCAGCAAAATAAGAAGCTCCCTGGTCACCTTTGCTGCCAGCATAGCCGATGCCCCCGTTGGATCATAGGGGGGGGAAAGCTCCACAATGTCGCACCCAACCAGGTTCAGTTCCCGGAAAAGGGGAAGGGCATCAAGAAGCTCCACCGAGGTTATCCCCCCAGGCTCAGGTGCCCCGGTACCAGGCAAGAAGCCGGGATCAACCACGTCGAGGTCAAGGGAGATGTAACAGGGGTTGTCTCCCACAAGCTCCACCACCTTCTCCATCTCGCCCCAATCAAAGGGGGCACCACGAGAAAGGGTTCTTGCCAGTGCAAACTCCTCCCTGGTGCCCGAGCGTGCACCAACCTGTAAAAGCGCCTCTGGATCGAGCAGACGCAGAAGGTGGTTCATCACAGTGGCGTGGGAGAGCTCCTCTCCCAGGTAACTGGAACGAAGATCGAGGTGGGCGTCGAGCTGTATCACCTTTAAACGAGGCCACTTCTTCACTAAGGCAGAGACCACCGGCAAGGTTAGCAGGTGCTCCCCACCCAATATCGCAAGACGTTGGTAGGACTTTGAGTAGAGAGACGACACGGCGTTCTCGATCATCTCCAAAGAGCGAGAGAGACCGCCTGGTGGCAGCAGAAGGTCTCCCAGGTCACCGATGGAAAGCTCATCAAGATCCGCATCT
>CAZQJB010000023.1:0-12929 GCA_964593115.1 uncultured Aquificales bacterium | reverse complement strand
AATCCGAAATCCGCACCCGATTTTTTTGGGCACACCCCCCTTGTGCATCAACGATCCCGGGACTATAAAAGTTACCGTGATGAGCAAGAAGACGACCATACAGAACCTAAGCAGAAGCTGGCAGGGCTGGTGGTGGCGCAAGACGCCGTCCCGGCCTTGTAGTTAGCGACATAAAGCAGAACGGGCCGTGGGCGGCAAAGCCCGCGGCCCGTCCCCTAACCCAGGCTACATCCCCTCCTTAAGAGCGGCCGTGGGCTCAAAAGAGACTCACGGCCCTTTTTTTATGGGCAAGGAGGATGTGAATGAGACATGCTCAGGATGTAGAGCCTGGATACCAGGAGTTCCTCTCGCTGGTCTCCCGGTACCCGGTGGTACCCCTCTCCAGGGAGGTGCCAGCCGACCTCTTCACCCCCATCTCCCTCTACATGGCCATGAGGCCTGCAGGGGCCAACCTGCTGCTTGAGAGCGCCGAGGGTGGCAACCACTGGGGCAGGTACTCCTTCGTGGGAATAGGCGAGCCCATGGAGCAGAAAGAGAGCCCCTGGGCCACCATGGAGGGATTCATCCAGGACCACAAGGCCCTTCCCGCAGAGGCGGTGGAGCACCTTGGGCTGCCCCCCTTCTGGGGAGGAATGGTGGGCTACCTGGGATACGAGGCCGTCAGCGAGATCGAGCCTGTAACCCCCCCGGAAAAGGAGATGCTGCAGGTTCCCTATTTCAACTTCATGCAGGTGAACAGGGTTCTGGCCCTGGACAACCTGAAGGGCACCCTGAAACTCATCGTATGCGTAAAGTCCAACGGCGATCCAGAAGAGAGCTACCGGTGGGGGGTGGCAGCCCTGGAAGAGATGGCCTCGCAGCTACACTCTCCCCCCTCGAGGGCCCCGGTGAAGGTCTCTCCCATGCCCTCTGAGGAGATCGCCTCCACCTTCACCCCCCAGGGGTACCAGGAGGCGGTGAGCTTCGTGAAGTCGCAGATCGAGGCGGGAGAGGTGATGCAGGTGGTGATTGCACAGCTCTTCACCCGCAAGACCAAGGCAGAGCCATTCTCCATCTACCGGGCCCTGCGCCAGCTAAACCCGTCTCCCTACATGTTCTTTCTGGACTACGGAAACTACCAGTTGGTGGGCTCATCCCCAGAGGTGCTGGTGAGGCTCCAGGGCAGCACGGTGCACTCCCGCCCCATCGCCGGCACCAGGAAGAGGGGGGGCACCCCTGAAGAGGAGAAGGCCCTGGAGGAGGAGTTGCTGGCAGACCCAAAAGAGAGGGCAGAGCACGTGATGCTGGTTGACCTGGCAAGAAACGATGTGGGCAAGGTGGCCAGGGTGGGCACCGTGAAGGTGACCGACTTCATGGTTATCGAGCACTACTCGCACGTGATGCACATGGTCTCCCACGTGAAGGGCGAGCTGCTGCCCGGAATGAACGCGGTGGACGTGCTCAAGGCCTCGTTTCCAGCAGGCACCGTCTCTGGCGCCCCAAAGGTGAGGGCCATGCAGCTAATATCCGAGGTGGAGGGGGTGAAGAGAAACTTCTACGCAGGCGCCGTGGGCTACCTGAGCTACAGCGGAGACATGGACACCTGCATCGCCATCCGCACCATGCTTGTGGAAGGGGGAAAGGCCGTGGTGGGTGCAGGGGCAGGGATAGTGGCAGACTCGGTGCCAGAGAACGAGCACCAGGAGTGCCTGGCCAAGGCAAGGGGCCTGCTCAGCGCCGTTAGCCTGGCTGAAAGGGGGTTAAGACCGTGAAAATACTAATAATAGATAACTACGACTCCTTCACCTACAACCTGGTTCACCTTGTGGGCAACCTCGGTGCCCAGGTGACGGTTCACCGCAACGACAGGTTAGACCTCGAGGCCATTCGCAGCCTCTCCCCGGGGCTGCTCATGCTCTCACCGGGCCCATCCACCCCCGACAAGGCAGGGATCACCGTAGAGGCCATCAGGGAGTTCGCCGGCGAGATACCCATATTCGGGGTCTGCCTGGGACACCAGGCCATAGGGTACGCCTTTGGGGCCAGGATCACCACCTCGTGCAGGCTGCTCCACGGCAAGGTCTCGCAGGTCCACCACGGGGGAGAAGGCATCTTCAAGGGCATTCCAAGACCTTTCCAGGCCTGCCGCTACCACTCGCTAATCGTGGAGAGGGACAGCCTGCCCCCCACATTCAAGATCACTGCAACCTCGGAAGAGGGGGAGATAATGGCCATGAGGCACGAGAGCCTGCCCGTGTTCGGGGTGCAGTTTCACCCCGAGGCGGTGCTCACCGAGCACGGAGAGAAAATGATGCTCAACCTTTTCAAGGAGATAAAGAACGGAGGAGGGTTATGAAGAACGGCACCATGGTGAGAGAGACCATCGAGAGGCTCTCTGCAGGAAAGAACCTGACAGGAGAAGAGACCAGGCAGGTGTTCCTGGCCATGATGGACGGGGAACTCACCCCTGCCCAGGTGGGGGGAATACTGGTGGGACTGAAGGCCAAGGGAGAGACAGAGCAAGAGGTTACGGCGGCGGCAGAGGCCATGCTGAGCAGGGCGGTCACCGTTAATACCGGGGCTGACTGCATAGACACCTGCGGCACCGGGGGGGACGGCAAGGGAACCCTTAACATCTCAACCATGGCGGCCCTGGTGGTGGCGGCCTGCGGCGTACCGGTGGCCAAGCACGGAAACCGCTCGGTATCAAGCCAGTGCGGCAGCGCTGACCTGCTGGAGTGCATGGGAATACCCATACCCAGGGAACCAGAGGAGGTAAAGGCATCCATCGAGGATACCGGATTCGGCTTCATCTTCGCACCTGCCTTCCACCCCGCCATGCGCCATGCCATGGGGCCCAGGCGCGAGCTGGGAACCAGGACCATCTTCAACATCCTGGGCCCCCTGGTGAACCCCGCCAGGCCAAGGTACCAGATGGTGGGGGTCTTCAAGAGAGAGCTGATGCCCCTTGTTGGCAAGGCCCTTCTCGCCCTGGGCCGCGAGAGGGTGTGCGTTCTGCACAGCGAGGACGGCCTTGACGAGGTGTCCATCTCGGGAGAGACCCACGTGTGGTTTGGCACCGCCCAAGGCACCTGCAGGGAGTTCACCATCTCTCCAGAAGACCTGAACATCACCCCAAGGCCCCTCTCGGACATCTCCGGTGGTGACGCCGAACAGAACGCCAAGATGGCCACGGAGATACTCTCGGGGAAAGAGGGGGGCGGCAGGAACGCGGTGCTGCTCAACGCTGCCCTGGCCATGTACACCGCTGGAAGGGAGGATATGAAAGAGAACGTCGAGACCGCCGCAGCCGCCATGGACTCGGGGGCGGTGATGGGGCTGGTAAAGAGGCTGAGGTCAGGGGCATGAGCCCGCACTCGCACCTCGAGAGGATACTGCTCCGCAAGAGGGCAGAGGTGAGGGCGCTCATGGATGCAGGGGTGCCAGAGGCCAACCCCTTAGAGTCAAACGCCTTTCTCAAGGCCCTATCTTCTGGGAAACCACCCCGCATCATCGCAGAGGCCAAGAAGGCCTCCCCCTCCCTGGGGGGAATAAACCAGGAGATGGACGTGGTGGAACAGGCCCGGCTCTACGAAGAGGGCGGGGCCGCCGCCGTGTCGGTGCTGGTGGATGCGGCCTTCCAGGGCTCGTGGCAAGACCTGGCATCGGTGGCAGGGCAGGTAGAGATACCGGTACTCTGCAAAGAGTTCGTGCTGAGCACAGTCCAGCTTCACCTTGCAGCCTACCGGGGGGCCCAGGGCGTGCTGCTGATCGCCGCGGTGCTGGGAAGGGAGGACCTCGCTGCCCTGGTGGAGGAGTGCAAAAGAATAAACCTGGAACCCTTGGTAGAGGTGCACACCGCAGAGGAGTTGGACTGGGCAGTAGAGAGCGGCACCAGGATACTGGGAATCAACAACCGCAACCTCTCAACCTTCGAGGTGAGCCTGCAGACCACCCTCGACCTTGCCCCTCTGGCACCCCCCGAGATGGTGGTGGTATGCGAAAGCGGAATAAAAAACAGGGAAGACATCGAAAAAATAACGGTTGAGACAGGGATTCAGGTCTTTCTTGTTGGAGAGACCCTTGCAAGGGCCAGGGACCCCGTGAGGGCCATGGAAGAGCTGAGAGGTGCGGTATGATCCAGGTGAAGGTGTGTGGAATACGCAGGTGGCAAGACGCCCTGGCAGTGCAGGATACCGGGGCCCACGCCGTGGGATTCGTCTTCTACCCAAAGAGCCCCCGCTTCGTAAGCAAGGATAGGGCCCTTAGCATAAGCAGGATGCTCTCGCCCTTCATGGCCAGGGTGGGGGTCTTCGTAGATGCCCCCCTAAAGGAGGTGCTCTCCACCCTGAAGGAGTGCAGGCTAACCGCCGCACAGTTGCACGGCAATGAGTCTCCCGCCTTCTGCCGGTCCATCGCCGAGAGGGGGTTCGGGGTGATCAAGGCGGTCCACGTAGAGGAGGGAGAGCGTGCCACCAACCACGCCAGAAACATCGAGAGGCTTCAAAGGTTCTGCCAAAGGTACATCAACAGCGTTGATGCCTTTCTCGTGGACACCAAGCACCCCAAGCTGAAGGGGGGCACGGGCACTGTATGCGACTGGACCGCGGTGGCATCCATCGCCAGGGAGTACCCTGTGATCCTGGCCGGCGGGTTGACCAGCTCAAACGTGGAAGAGGCCGTAAAGAGGGTGCGCCCCCTTGGGGTTGACGTATCCAGCGGGGTGGAGGTGGAGCCGGGAATCAAGGACCAGGCAGAGGTTAGACGATTCGTGAGAGAGGTATGGAGGAGATCCGATGAGTTATGAGCGGGGATACTTCGGGGAGTTCGGAGGGCGGTTCGTGCCAGAGACCCTCTTCTCTCCCCTTCTCGAACTGGAAGAGGCTTACAGTGAGTTGTGTAAAGACCGATCATTCAAAGAGGAGCTGAACAACCTGCTCTCTACATTCGTGGGCAGGCCCACCCCCCTCTTCTTTGCATCGGGGCTAAGCGAGATACTGGGATGCAGGGTTTACCTGAAGCGCGAGGACCTGTGCCACACGGGCTCGCACAAGATAAACAACACCCTGGGCCAGGTGATGCTCACCAAGAGAATAGGAAAGCAAAGGGTGATAGCCGAGACAGGTGCGGGACAGCACGGGGTGGCCACCGCCACCGCTGCCGCACTCTTGGGCCTCTCGTGCGAGGTTTACATGGGGGAAGAGGACATGAGACGCCAGGCCATAAACGTGGTGCGCATGAAGCTTCTGGGAGCCAGGGTGATCCCCGTAACCTCGGGCAGCCGCACCCTGAAGGACGCCATCAACGAGGCCCTGAGGGACTGGGTGGCCAACGTTGACCACACCCACTACGTGATCGGCTCTGTGGTGGGTCCACACCCCTTTCCCTCGATGGTTAGGGACTTTCAGCGGGTGATAGGTGACGAGGCCAGGGAACAGGTGTTGAAGGCAGAGGGGCGTCTTCCAACCCACTGCATCGCCTGCGTGGGCGGGGGAAGCAACGCCATGGGCCTGTTCACGGCCTTCAGGGATGATCCATGCACCTTCATCGGCGTGGAGGCCAGGGGTGCAGATACCCTCTCGGGAGGCGGAGAGGTGGGGGTGCTGCACGGGTTCAAAAGCTACTTTCTGCAAGACCAGTGGGGACAGATAACCCCAACCGACGCCATCGCCGCCGGGCTCGACTACCCGGGGGTGGGGCCAGAGCACGCCTTCTTCAAAGAGACATTAAGGTGCCACTACAGGCAGGTGTCGCCGAGGCAGGCAATAGAGGCATTCAGGCTGCTGTCTGAAACCGAGGGCATAATCCCTGCCCTCGAGAGCGCCCATGCCATAGCCGGGCTCAGGGGGCAGGAGTGGAGAAGAGACGACATTGTGGTGGTGTGCCTGTCTGGCAGGGGTGACAAGGACATGTCAGAGATACTGGAGAAGGGGGTGCTTCAATGAACCGGATAGCCCAGGCCTTCCATGCGCTCTCGAAGAGGGGGGAGCGGGCGGTGATACCCTACCTCACCGCTGGATACCCAGACTGGGATACCTTCTTGAAGGTCCTGGAGTTCCTTGGAGAGGAGGGGGCCAGCATGGTGGAGGTGGGAATCCCCTTCTCTGACCCCGTGGCAGACGGCCCCGTCATCCAGAGGGCAAGCGAGAGGGCCCTGGCCATGGGGGTGACCCCAAAGGGGATACTGGAGCGCCTCAAGAAGCGTTGCAGGAGCAAAAGCGGAGATGAAGGTGCGCCCACCCTACCCACCATAGCCATGGGTTACTACAACCCAATACTGCGCTACGGCGTGGACAGGTTTGCCAAAGAGGCCTCAGAGGCAGGCATATCGGGCATCATCGTTCCCGACCTGCCCCCGGAAGAGGCAAAAGAGCTGAGGGCGGCGGCAGAAAGAGCTGGCATAGCCACAATCTTTCTCGTGGCCCCAACCACCCCTAAAGAGCGCATAGCCACCATCGCCGAGGCAACCACGGGCTTTCTCTACCTGGTCTCCATTAAGGGGGTGACCGGCACCAGGCTACAGGGCACCGGGCCCATAATCGAGCGCATAGAGACCATACGCTCTGTAACAGACCTGCCCCTGTGCGTGGGCTTCGGCATATCCGATGCAAGCCAGGCAAGAGAGCTATCCCGCCACGCCGACGGGGTGATCGTCGGCAGCGCCCTCATCAGGGCCATAGACAAGGACGGCGAAGAGGGGGCGCGTAAACTGATACGGGAAATAGCAAAGGCCGTGAACGGACAGGGGTGAAGCAGGCTCTCTGGGGCGGCCTTCTATCTACTCCCCCTTTGCGAACTGCAGGTTGTAAAGCCTCTTGTACCGTGAGTCGCAGGCGAGAAGCTCGTGGTGGGTGCCCTCTTCCACAATGCGGCCATCTTCAAGGAGCACTATCTTGTCGGCGTTTATCACCGTGGAGAGCCTGTGGGCGATGATGATCACCGTGCGGCCCTCCATGAGCCTCTCCAGGGCCCTCTGGACCGCCGCCTCAGAGGCGGCATCCAGGGCAGAGGTGGCCTCGTCGAGGATGAGTATGGGGGGGTTCTTCAACAGGGCGCGGGCAATGGCTATGCGCTGCTTCTCTCCCCCCGAGAGCCTCGTCCCCAGCTCCCCTATGCGGGTCTTGTAACCCTTCTCGGTGTGCATGATGAAGTCGTGGGCATCGGCCATCTTGGCCGCCTCCACCACCTCTTCTTCACTGGCATCAGGGGCACCGTACCTGATGTTGTTCTCGATGGTGTCGTCAAAAAGCTGCACCTCTTGTGTCACCATGCCCACAAGCCTCATTAGGGAAGAGAAGGTGAGCCTGCGAATGTCTATGCCGTCCATGGTGATGGCACCACGGCTCACGTCGTAGAACCTGGGTATCAGCTCAACCAGGGTGGTCTTTCCCACACCGCTCTCCCCAACCACCGCCACCCTGCTGCCCCGGGGAATCTCCAGGTCTATCCCCTTAAGCACCATCTCGTCAGAGTCAGGATAGGCAAACCAGACGTCCTCGTAGCGAAGGCAGCGCTCAAAACCCTCCTTCTCCATGGCGTCCTCTGCCTCCCTCACGGCGGGCTCAAGGTCGAGAAAGGCAACCACCCTGTCGCTGGCCGCCATGGCGGCGTTGATGGAGGCATTGACGCCGCTCAGCTTCCTGATGGGGCCGTACATCATCATCAGGGCGGTGAGAAAAGAGAAGAAGTCCCCTGGGGTTATCACCCCGTTTATCACCTTCATGCCCCCTATCCAGATCACGAAGGCCCCGGCTATGGAGCCCACGAACTCGATGAGGGGAGAGCTGAGCTGCTGGGCCTTGAGCTTAGACATCTGTATGTCGAACAGCTTTCTCAACACCTTGCGAAAGCGCTTGCGCTCGTACTCTTCGCGGTGAAACAGCTTCACCACCTTGATGAGGCTGAGAAGCTCGATGAGAAAACTGTTCAACACCGCTATTCTCTCCTGGTTTCTCTTCGTGAGCATTCTCAGCTTCTTGCCTATGATGGTGAGAACCACCCCTGCACAGGGGGCGATGGTGAGGGCGATCAGTGCAAGCTCCCAGTCCCTCTTGAAGAGAACGAAGAGCAGGCCAAACAGGGTGAGTATCTGGCGAATCATGTTCTTGATCAGGTCGGTGTTGGCCTTTCTCACCACCGCAACGTCGTTCATGATGCGCGCAACGATGGTGCCCGTGCGCTCGTGGGAGAAGAACCCCATGTGCATCTGGATTATCTTGTCGAAGACGGCTATACGTATGTCCATCACCATCCTGGCATTTGCATAGCCCATGAAGTAGTTCTGCAGGTATCGTCCCAACCCCTTCACGAAGTAGAGCCCCACCAGGAAGGGCGGTATCAGTGCCAGCATCTCCCGGTTCTTGTCGATGAATATCTTGTCCATGATGTCCTTAACCACCCAGGCAAGAACCCCGTCGGTGGAGGCCACCACGGCGGCCATGAGAAGGGCCAGCCCTATCCTGAACCAGTAGGGTTTAAGAAACGCCAGTATCCTCGCGTAGTTTTTCAACCACACCTCCCCTGCAGCATCTCGAGAACCAGGTCTGCCGCCCTCTTCCCCCCCTCGGGGGGCGAGAGCACCTGCCTTAGCCTATGGGCCAGCCCCTTGCT
Organism: uncultured Aquificales bacterium; assembly: GCA_964593115.1. Taxonomy (GTDB): domain Bacteria; phylum Thermosulfidibacterota; class Thermosulfidibacteria; order Thermosulfidibacterales; family JALWSI01; genus JALWSI01. The sequence continues at coordinate 4,340 of CAZQJB010000023.1, read as the reverse complement.
CTTCTCCCTCTCGCCCAACACCTGGATCACCCTGCGCGCCAGGGCCTTGGGGGTGGCCTTATCCTGGATAAGCTCTGGCACCGCCTCCTCTTGCAGAACGTTGTTCACAAGCGACAGCCACCTGACCCTCACCAGCCTTCTTGCCACCTCGTAGGTGGAAGTATGGACCCTGTAAACCACCACCATTGGCACGCCCAAGAGGGCAACCTCGAGGGTGGCGGTTCCCGAGGCCACCATGGCGGCATCAGAGGCGTTCACCAGCGAGTAGGTGTCGTCTCTCACCACCTTCACCGGGGGAATGCCAGGCCCCGAGAGCATGGGACCAACCTCTGCCAGGGAAAGGGTGGGGGCAAGGGCCAGGGCGAATACGGCGCCTGGGATCTCGCTGGAGACAAGACCGGCGGCCCCCAACATCACGGGCAGGTTGTAAGCCACCTCTTTTGACCTGCTGCCGGGCATAAGTGTGAAGAGCACCGCATCCTCTGGGATACCAAGGGAGTTGCGAAACGCCCTCCTCTGCACCCTGGGTCTCACCCTGTTCAACAGGGGATGACCAACGTAGTGGGCATCAACCCCAGCCTGGCGGTAGAGGGGCTCCTCGAAGGGCAGAATCACCAGCATGCGATCAACGCACCGGGCAATGGTCTTCACCCTTCCCCTCCTCCAGGCCCACACCTGGGGAGAGATGTAGTAACAGACGGGAACCCCGTGCCTGCTGGCCTGGCATGCCAGCCTCAGGTTCATGCCCGGGTAGTCCACAGGAACGAACAGGTCCACATCGCCAGTGGAGAGCAGACCTTTCACCTGGCGGTAGGTTCTGAGCACGGCGGGCAGGTTGCCCAGTCCCTCCACCCCTCCCACCACGCTTATCTCGTCGCACCTACCCAGCAGCTCTACCCCGGCCTTTGCCATGGCATCGCCACCTATTCCCACGAAGGAGACCTGGGGGGCCACCTGTTTAATCCCGTTCACCAGGGCCGCGGCGTGCATCTCTCCCGAGGCCTCCCCTGCCAACACCAGCACCTTGCAGGGGCTCATGGGCCCTCTTCCTTTAGCAGCCTCAACGCCTCGGCGGCGGCACGCTGGTCTGCCTCCTTTTTACTCCTGCCCCTGCCAACACCCATGAGACGCCCCTTCACCTCCACAACGCTCTCGAACCCATCCTCGCACTCAGAGTGGGTGTAGGCGGGAAGCACACCAAACCTCTCCACCACCAGCTCCTGCAGAAGGCCCTTTGGATTTACGTAGGCGGGCATCTCGCCAGAGAAGAGCAACCTGTCAACCACCTTCAGTGCAGCCCCGAAACCCCCGTCGAGAAACACGGCTCCAACCAGCGCCTCCACCGCGTCTGCAACCACGGTCTCCTCACCCCTCTCCATCTGTGCCTCCATGCTCTTGCCCACCCTCACCTTTCCGGCAAGTCCAAGCCCCCTGCCCACCTTTGAAAGATTGTCGTTGCAGACCATGGCCACCTTCCTGCGGGTCAGCTCCCCCTCGCTCTCATTGGGAAAAAGCAGGAACAACCGGAAAGAGACAGCGGCACCAAGCACGCTGTCCCCTAAAAACTCGAGCCTCTCGTTGTGGGGAGATGGCTGCTCACCTGAAAAAGAGGCATGGGTGAGCGCCTGAAGAAGCAACCGGGCATCCGAGAAACGGTATCCCAGGGCCCCAAGGACCCAGTCCCCCAGCTCCTCCAGGGTGCCCTGCCTGATGTCCCGGCTCACTCCTCCCACTTGCGGAAGGCAAGGGTGACGTTCACCCCTCCGAAACCGAAGGAGTTGGATATGGCCACCCTTATTGGCGCCTCCCTCTTCTCGTTGGGAACGTAGTCAAGGTCGCACTCGGGGTCTGGTGTCTCGTAGTTTATGGTGGGGGGAATCACCCCTTCTCTCAGTGACATGAGGGTGAAGGCGGCCTCTACCGCCCCTGCCGCTCCCAAGAGGTGGCCCACCATTGACTTGTTGGAACTCACGGGTATCTCGTAGGCCCTCTCTCCGAATAGGCGCTTGATGGCAAGGGTCTCGGTCTTGTCGTTCAAGGGGGTAGAGGTGCCGTGGGCGTTGATGTAGTCCACATCGTCGGTGGATAGGCCGGCATCCTTCAGGGCCGCCCTCATGCAGAAGAACGCCCCGTTGCCCTGTGGATCGGGCATGGTGATGTGGCAGGCGTCTCCACTCATCCCGTAGCCCACCACCTCGCCGTAGATGTTTGCACCCCTGGCCCTGGCGTGTTCCAGCTCTTCAAGCACCAGCAGTGCACAGCCCTCTGACATCACGAAGCCGTCACGGTTCTTGTCGAAGGGGCGCGAGGCCCTCTTGGGGTCGTCGTTGTAGCTGGTTGACAGGGCCCGCATCACGCTGAACCCGCCAACGGCAAGGGGGGTGATCACAGACTCGGTGCCCCCAGCAATCATCACCTTGGCATCGCCGCGCTGAACTATCTTGAAGGCGTCTCCAATGGCATTTGAACCGGTGGCACAGGCGGTCACCACAGAAGAGTGGGGCCCCTGAAGCCCGAACCTGATGGAGACCATGCTGGCGGCCATGTTGATCACAGCCATGGGAATGAAGAACGGAGAGATACGACGGTACCCCTTCTGGACCAAGAGGGTGTGGTTTCTCTCGATGGTCTCAAGGCCGCCTATTCCAGAACCTATGAGCACTCCAACCTCGTCCTTGGGCATGGAGTCAAGGTCGAGCCCAGAGTCGTCAAAGGCCATCTGTGACGCGGCAATGGCAAGCTGCACGAAAGGATCCGTGCGTTTCAGCTCCTTCTTCTCGATGTAGGTGGAGGGATCGAACCCCTTAACCTCCCCCACCACACGGCTGGGAAAGTTGGAAGCATCGAACCTGGTTATGGGCCCAAGGCCGCTTTCGCCAGCCTTGAGCCTCTCCCAGCTCTCCGAAAGGGTCACTCCCAAGGGGGAGATCATCCCCATTCCCGTGACAACCACCCTATTCAACTGAGCGCTCACGCCTCCTCCCCTGTGGTCAACTGGAGTATCAAGCGTTCTCTTCTACCTTGGCAACCACGTAGTCTATGGCCTCTTGAACGGTGGTTATCTTCTCTGCATCCTCGTCGGGAATCTCGATGTCAAAGGTCTCTTCGAAGGCCATGATCAGCTCCACCGTGTCAAGGGAATCGGCCCCCAGGTCGTCTATGAACTTGGCCTCGGGAACCACCTCGTCCTCGTCTATGCCCAGTTGCTCGGTGATGAGAGCACGAATCTTCTTTGCAACCTCTTCTGCCGTCATTACTCACTTCCTCCTTAGTGTATCATAAAGTGTGGTCTTGGTCTCCCTTCACAAGAGAGGGGGGTATCACACGCTGAGCCCCCCATCAACAACGATGAGCTGCCCCGTGATGTAGCCTGCCCTCTCTGATGCCAAGAAGGCTACCACCTCTGCCACGTCCTGGGGTTTGCCAAAGCGTTTCAGGGCAGTGGCCTGTAGCATGCTGTTCTTCACATCATCGGGGAGCTTGGCCGTCATCTCGGTCTCGATGAAACCGGGGGCCACCGCGTTCACCGTCACCCCCTTCTGACCCACCTCGTTTGCCAGGGACATGGTGAAACCCTTAACCCCTGCCTTGGATGCGGCGTAGTTGGTCTGGCCCGGGTTTCCAATAACGGTGCCCACAACAGACGAGACCGAGATCACCCTGCCCCAGCCCGCCTTCAGCATATCCCTTATCACCGCCTTGGTGCACAGGTAGGTGCCCTTAAGGTTGATTCCAAGCACCATCTCCCAGTCTGGCTCCTTCAGGCGCATCAGAAGATTGTCCCTGGTGATGCCGGCGTTGTTCACCAGTATCCCCGCAGGACGGCCAAAGTGCTCCTTTATGGCCTTAACCATGGCAGAGACCTGCTCTGCGTCAGAGACATCTGCCTCGAAGGCCTTACACTCTACTCCCTTGGACTTTATCTCCTCCACCACCTCGGTGGGCTCATCCTCTATGGGCGGATAGTTCACGGCGATGGGGTGACCATCGTCTGCAAGCCTCAGGGCAATGGCCCTGCCTATCCCCCTTGACGATCCCGTAACCAGGGCAACAGCTTTCATTGGTGCTCCTCCCAAGTCTTCAACACCGACTCTAAGTCTTCTGGCCCCCCGAAGGCCACCGTCTTCACCTTGCGGTTGGTCTTCTTCACCAGGCCAGAGAGTACCTTTCCGGCCCCCACCTCAACGAATAGGGAGACCCCTTCTTCCACCATCCTCTCTACGCTGCTCTGCCAGAGAACAGGGGCGGTGACCTGACGAACCAGCAGCTCCCTCAGGGTGTGACCATCAGAGACCGGTTCGGCGGTAACGTTTGGCACCACGGGAAAGGCGGGCTCAGAA
>CAZQJB010000022.1:0-13361 GCA_964593115.1 uncultured Aquificales bacterium | reverse complement strand
CTGCAGTCTTCGAGTTTACCCAGAAAGTCTATTATCCACAGGGCCTGATAGGTGCTCTCGATGAAGGGGACCCCCTCTGGGGCCCTTCCGAAGCCCCCTCTTCGGCTGTGAGAGCCAAGCACAAACTCAAGGGTCAAGGTCTTATCCTTATCTCCTATTTGGAGATTGGCCACCTTCATCAATCTTGTTGCCCAGTAGATGTGCTCCAGGAAAGAGGTGGTGTTGGGCCGGCAGCCGTAACCCCCGTCCCCGTTACGGCAGGCGAGCAGCCACTCTTGCACCTTTCTTTTCCATGTCCTTGACCGCTCTTCTGACAGCACGGCCTTGTAGAACAGGGTTTCCAGGGTATCAAAGGGGGTGGGGTAGGGGTTCAGTCTTGCGGCCTTCTCTTTTAGCGCCGCTCGCTGGGGCTGGGCGCCCATCTGTTTCAAGAGCGTCTCAAGGTGAAACAGCCTTTTAGGGGTAGGGGGCTTTTCAAGCTCGTCCCTTAACCTCTCTTCTATTCCCCTGGCCCTCACCTCTATTTTGAGCATCGAGCACAGCTTTACCTGGCAGGCGAGGGTGGATAGGGGGGCCTCGTTGTGGAAGGGCTCTTTTGATACCCACCGTATTGTTGCCTCTGATGGGCGCTCTTTCTCTCCAAGCAGCCTGAATATGAGGATGGCGTAGTAGGTGTCCCTGATACAAGGGGGGGCCGTCTGGGCAAAAGAGAACCCCCCCTCTATCTTCTCAAGCCGGTTCAGGTAACCTATTACCCGTGATGAGAGGCTTCTGCCTTCAATTCTCTCCATACTCTGACCGGGCCCTCAGGATGGTCTCTTTGTAGTGGTTTAGTATGTCCCTCTCGGAGTTCAGGGCTTCAAGGGCCTTCTCTGCCTCGTCCTCGCTCTTTTTCTTAAGCTCCATTGCCCGGTCTATGGCCTCTTCAACGTAAGAGATGGTCTGGTCGAGCTTTTGCTGCATGTTCCAGCGAAGGTCCATGGCGCTCTTGGTGATTCTTTCCACGAAGTCTGATCTCACCCTGCCACAGTTCATCTCGAGTTTCTCCGGTATCTTCTTGTTCACGTCTGCCATTATCTTCTTGGTGGCTATTGCATGGGGAAGAACGGCGTAAGAGAGAAACTTTGCCGCCCCCTCGAAGTCTATTAGCATCTTGCGGTCTTCAAGAACGTAGTAGAGGCCAGACTCTTCGGTTATGCTCTCTTCCACCTCGAACTGCTCCAGAGAGACCTCGAATAGCTCAGCAGAGAGGGATAACAGGTTGCTTATTATGCCGTTTATCCTGTCGGCAAAGCGCTTGGCTATGCGGGCGTACTCCTCGTTTATGCGCTGGTTCTCCTTCTCCACCATGGAGTCGAACTCTTTAACTATGGTCTCCTTTAATGCCCTGTCCATGACCTTTGAGAGCTCTATTGAGCCCCTCTTCTTCTCTTTGGCGCAGGTGTCCTGAAGGGCCTTGCAAAGTTGGGGTATCTTCTTGTCCCTGAAGCGGTACACGTCCTCTTCAACTATTCTTATGAGGGAGTCCACCTCGCCCTTGAACAGGTATTCGCTGTCCTTTCTCTCTTGCAGTATATTCTCTTGGATCTCTTTGAATTTTTCTATCTTTTCCTCCAGGGTCTCCAAAGGGGTGATGGCCATCTTGCGCTCGAGGTCTATTCTGAATAGCAGGTCGCCGAGCACATTCAACACCTTGTTGGCAGAAGAGTTGATTATCACCTTGCCCTTCTCTTTTATGAGGAACTCTTTCAGCTCGGCCTCAACCTTGGATATGCCGCTTTCCATCACCATGTCGGGGTCGCCGTTCACCCTGCCGTCCAGGGCCATCTTTGCGGAGATGGGTATCAGGGTTGCGTTATTTTCCCCCAGGGCCTCCACAAGGTTGCTCTTTGAGAACTCCAGCACCTCCTCTAAGTCGCTTCTGTCAACGTAGTCTATCTTGTTGAGAACGAAGAATATCTTTTCGACATTGGGCAGTATGTCTTTCAGAAAGGCTATCTCCTCTTTGCTCAGTGGAGGGTCAACGGTGAGAAGGAATATGCCTGCGTCCACGTGGGGTAGAAATCCGTATGTCACATCGGTGTTGTTCTCGTAGAGGGAGCCCACCCCCGGGGTGTCTATGAGGATTATTCCCGACGAGAGAAATGAGGATGGGTAGAGCACCCTTACGTATTTCACCCCCTTTGCGTTCTTGGGATTCTCTCGCTCGGTGACGTATTGGGGGATCTGGTCTTTCGATATCCCCTCTATCCGGCCGTCCTCGAAAAAAACCTCTACCTTCTCTTTCTCGCCATGCTCCAGGATGGTGACTATTGATGTGAGGGGAACTATGGCGCTTGGAAGCACCTTCTCTCCAAGCAAGGCGTTGATGAAGGTGGTTTTTCCCCTTTTGAACTGTCCCAGCACCACCAGGTTGAACCTGTTCTCGGTGACCTTGCCCAGTATCTCTTCAAGGAGCTCTTGCTTCTCGGTGGATACCTTAGGCCTAAGAAACTCTATTGCCTCTTTTATCGAGTCTCTGGCCTTTGCATATTTTTTCGACAGGTCAAGGTTTTCGCCTTGGTTGGGCATCTCCACCGGAGGTATCACGTTCTTAGTGCTGCCAGAACTCGCAAGCTCCGCCATGGCCAAACTCTCCTTTCTGCGCTGTTCCAGAGGTCATCAGCCGTTGCCACGGCGGTTCAAGGCGGACCTCATCGCCTGTGAACGGTCCACTCTATTAGCAACGGTCACCTTGGTATGCAACGGGTTTTCTGGGGTTAAGGCCATAAAAAGTGCAATATGACCTGTTGTAGTACTATGCGTGGAGGGGTGGAACTGCTCTTCAGCTCCCTGTCTGCCCTTTGTAGCACGGGGAAGGCCTTGTATATCGCTCCCTTGGGGCGTCTTTTCAGCAGGTTGAATATGGCCTCTTTCTCGCTTCGGTAAACCCTTGCCTTCTGGAATCCCTTTTCGAGACTCCTTTCCCTCTTGGCCTCCTCGTAAACAGTTGCCGCGTTTCTCACCAGGTTGGTGAGTATTCCCATTATGTATAGCGGGGGGTTACCCTGGGATAAGAGCTGTTCGAGGCTCTCTATTGCCTTTATCTCACCTTTAGACAAGGCCCTCTTGAACTGGCCTATCGAGGCTGTTGTGGATAGGCTTCCTTCTTCTCCCATGGTGAGAAGCCTCTTTTCTACCTCGTTCTCTACGAACCCCACGTTTCCCCCTGACTCTTCCACAAGCCAATCCACGAAGGCAGGGTCTTTCTCCAATCCGGCACGCTCCAGTTCCCGCTCTATCCACTGGCGAAGCTCTTCCCTGGTCTTTGGTTTCATGGTGACCACTAATCCCTTTGAGGCAACGAGAGAAGCAAGGGGATTGGTCTTGCGTGAAGGGGTCATCAACTCCATGTCGCCGTCTGCGGCCAGCACCAGGAGGTTATTGCCCTGGTACGAGGATAGGAACCTTATAAGGTGATCCCTGTTCTTGCCCAGGCCTTTCCATAGCTCTTCTGCCTCTTTCACAACCACCATGCGCCTGGTTCCCAGAAAGGGGGTGGTGAGCAGCCTGCTGGAGAGCTCGTCAACTGTTGCCTCTTTCCCCTCGAACTCCGCGTAGTGCATGCCCCATTGCTCTCCTAACAGCTCCTGGCGCAGACGGGTTATTGCCCTTTTCCAGAGTCCCCCCTTGCAATTGATGAATAGGACCATGCTGGGCACCTCGCCCCTTGAGATGCTGCGGAAGAAGGCCCGGGGGCTCAAGATGTTGGTACCTTTACTCATGATAGTTGCACCGGTTGCACTTTACGATTGAGACAGGGCGGGGTCTCAACTTACAGCAGCAGCCCCGTGACCATCCTTGCGAGGTCCCTGGCGGCTTCTCGCAAGGCGTCTCTCTCTGATGCCTTGCTTCTCTCTATCTCCCGGTACGATTGGTACTCCTGAGATTCCCTGAGGTCATTGGCGCTCCACACCACCTCTCCCTTATGGTCGGTGAGCACAAAGTCCACTCCCACTGTGAGTCTGTACTGGGCGGTGTCTCCAGACTTGTTGAGGGCCACGGTCTCTTTGTCGTAGGTGACTACCCTGCCGCTCAGGGTGTAGTCTGCATCGCTGGCCACCACCTTCACCCTTCCGTCTTTCACGAACTCGTTCTTCACGTAGGTGGTGACGATGTGTTCCACCCCTGGCTCATCCACGGAACTCGTGAAGGTGTTTATGGATACCGACTTGCCCTTCAGGTGCACCCCTGCATGGGCCCATCCCTTTGGCGCCCCTTGCCCCACCAGGGAATAGCCACAACCGTAGAGTGCGAAGGGTATAAACACGAGAACAAAACATAGGTAGAACCGTAGCCTTGACCTTTCCGTCATGGGTACTCCTTTATGCCCTGGACAGTGGAGCGGGCGACGGGACTCGAACCCGCGACTTCCAGCTTGGGAAGCTGGCATTCTACCACTGAATTACGCCCGCTCACCTCTCCTGAGGCTCTTAATTTCCAGAAGGGGGTCTTGTCAAGACCCCACCATATTGATGAAGTTCTTGAAGACCCTTAGCCCCACCTTCTGGCTCTTCTCTGGGTGAAACTGGGTTGCCCACAGGTTATTCCTTTGAATCATAGAGGTGAACTCAACCGGGCCATAGGTGGTTTTAGTGGCGATGAGGTTCTCGTCTTCTGGCACCACGTAGTAGGAGTGGACGAAGTAGAAGTAGCTTCCGTTCTCAACCTCGTTTAGCAATGGGCTGTGGGATACCTTCTTGATGGAGTTCCAGCCCATGTGGGGTATCTTCAGACCGTTCATGTTCTCGAACTTGACCACCCTTCCCTTTATTACGCCAAGTCCCAGGGTTTTTCCGAACTCCTCGCTCTCCTGGAAGAGCAGTTGTAGCCCCAGGCATATACCGAGAAAGGGTTTGTTTGAGGTGATGGCATCGAGAACCGGATTCACCAGCCCCAGCTCCTCTAAGTTTCTTAGGCAGTCTCCAAAGGCCCCAACACCAGGTAGCACCACCGCATCCGCCTCTTTGATCAGAGCCGGATCGCTGGTTATGACAGCGTCTCCCCCCATTCTCTCAAGGGCTTTCTGGACGCTTCTCAGGTTGCCCCGTTTGTAGTCGATTACGGCGATCACCCGATCACTCCCTTGGTGGATGGCACCTTGTCGGGGCCGCTCTTCTCTACCGCCCTTGCCAGCGCCTTTCCAAATGCCTTGAATATGGCCTCTATGGAGTGGTGGGTGTTTCCGCCCTGGAGCAGCATCACGTGCAGGGTTATGCTGCTGCCTCTCGCAAAGCCCGTAAAGAACTCTTCTACCAGCTCGGTGTCGAACTCTCCCACCTTAGGGGTTGGAAAGGTTGCGTTGAAGTGGAGACCATCACGTCCCGATATGTCTATTGCTACCAGAGCCAGTGACTCGTCCATGGGGATTATGGCCTCTCCAAACCTTGCTATTCCCCTTGCTTCCCCCAGGGCCTCTCTTAGGGCCGTGCCCATCACTATCCCAGTATCCTCCACCAGATGGTGGTGGTCAACCTCTACGTCTCCCGTTGCATCCAGTGTCAGGTCGAACCCCCCGTGACGGCACATAGAGTCAAGCATGTGCGTCAGGAAACCTGATGGGTGTTTTATGTTAGTGGTTCCGTCCCCGTCTATGGTGAACTCTACCGATATGCTGGTCTCTCTGGTGGTTCTCTCTCTTCTTGCCTCTCTACACATTGCTGCTCCTTCTGCTCATGCGTGCTATGAGCTCCACCTCTCCAAATGGAAGGCCAAGCTCTTGTGCTATCTCTTGGCTGTTTTTGCCCTGCTCTATCATGTTCTGTATAAGCAGGGCCTTGAATCTCTCCACCTCTTCGTGCTGCATCAATTGGCTGTATATGGTCTCCATCTGCTCTATTCTGGTTATCACCTTCTCTTCTGCCCTGGCCGCAGCCTCCTCCACCTTCCTTCTCGACTTGTCTCCAACCTGCTGGGTCTCTTTTTTCAGCCTTATCAGGTTCTCTATGGCGATCTTGGCGTTCACCACGGCACCCTTGGCCTCTTCTATCACCGACTGGTACAGCTCTATCTCTCTCTCTATCTCCTTCTTCTGCTCTTCGTTATCGGTGCCCTGGCTCGTTGCCCTGCATCTCAAGAAGAGCAGGGCTATGATAACGATGTCCAGAATGAGTTGAAGGGCGAACAGGATGGCCAGCAGCGGGTTCAATGTGAGCCCTTCTCCCTGCGGGCAAGCATCTCCCTTGCCTTCATGAAGGTGAACTTTATCAGGTCTTCCCTGTCGTCTTCCCTGATGAAGTCAAAGGTGACCCCTACCAACCAGCCTCCATCGTCCTTAGAGCACCGGGTCACCCTTGCCATGGCCTCTATCCCGTTCTTTGGAAAGAGGGGGAGTTCGAGAAAAACATAGAACAGCCTGTTCTCATCTATCTTTTCATCGTTGTAGAAAGAGAAACCGCTCCCGCTGATGTCATGGGTTGCGCCCTGGAAATCGCAGGGTATAGGGGGGGTGGTGCCAAGGTGTTTCTCTATTCTATCCAGCTTCATCCAGATGGCTGCCAGCATATCTATTATGAACATGCTCTCTTGACGGGTGGTTTGTATCTTGTATTTATCCTTCAGCACCCTGCGGATGTTCTTTATCTCTTTGTACTCTGCGTCACCTCTTCCGAGTCCCGAGCATATCAGCTCTATCTCGGCGGCACTCTCCTCCTCTTTCACGAACCTTGCCTTGAAAGGGATGCGCACCTTGGTTCTTGCGAATGTACGCCCTTCTTCTACCTTTACGCCTTCACATCCAGACCTTTTCTCCACGGCTCAGCCTCCCTACCTTCGTTGCTCTCCTGGGTGCGTTCCCTCTCCCTCTCCCTGCGTTCGACCAAGGTGTTCTGCTCCATTTCTCGGGTTACCGGTCGGTTCAGATAGACCAGGTCGTTGTAGAGAAATGCCGACTTGAGCAAGAGATGCATGGTGCTTCTTGAGTACACTGTTTTCACCCCTTAGTGTCCAACACCTTGCCTGCCCCCTGGTTTCCCATGACCCTCATCTGTGCCGCAACCTTGTCCTTCATCTCCTCTATCTCTCTTATCGTCTTTGCATCCTCTTCGAGAAGCCTTCTTATTCTCTTCTGCTCATTGGGTGGCATTAGCCTTAACTTCTCCATCTTCCTGATGGTACGCTCCCTAAGGCTCATGTACTCGTTAACCCTTCTCCAGTCAACCCTCTCCCCTTTGTCCACCTCTTCTCTTATCGCCTTGCTCAGCGATTCCAGGTCGTCCACCATCCTCTTTGCCTCGCTGGTCTCCATCTCTCTTTATCCCTCTCTTCTCTTGGTATATATTTCTAAAACATGAGAGGTCAAAGGTTATTGTATCTCAAACTCCAAGGAGGTGCCTCCCATGGCTGACGAGAGGTTGATGGACGAGTGCAGAGAGCTTCTGTTGTCGTTGCTGGCCCTGCTTAGGGTCAAGTTGGGTTTGGACGAGGAGAAGAGCGATTACATTCGTGAGTTGATCAAAGGGGCCCAGGAGGTTCACGACCTTAAGCTGGTGAGAGACGAGTTCTCTCTGTTGCTCGAACTTGCCCCGGGCACGGATACAAGCGACGTGTCACATGACCTTGCCACCCTTATAGATCACCTTTGCGAGGTGGTGGGGGTGGATCCCTTGGAGGTGCCGTCGCCTAAAACATTAGAGGACGCCTTGCAGAGAATTAATGAGCTCGTTACCCAGGCCCACGAGAACCTGAAATGCCTGGATGTGAACACCCTTAACCTGTTGAAGGATTCGGTTGTCAGGGTGCTGGAGAACCTGAAGCTCGACAAGGACATAGAGGACATAAACGACGTTATCGACCTCACCATCAAGAGGATAGAAGAGGACGATCTTGCCCTCTACGAGCAGGATATCCTGAGAAGGGTTGAAAACATAGCGAGAGACCGCAGGCGCCTGGAGTCCATAGAGAGGGAGAAGATAAACGAATCTATAAAGCAGATACTTTCTTTGGTGGCCGATGGTATAAAGTCCCTGGACTCCGGCGAGAGCAGTTTCTCTGAAGAGATGAATCTCCACCTGCAAGAGCTGGAAGAGACCATGCGCCTGGAGAGCTTAGAGGACATGGTGAAGAGCCTGGTCTCGCTCTCAAAGGGCATGAGAAAGACCATAGATGCCATGAAGCAGGAGCTGGCCAATGCCAAGAGAGAGCTAAACGCCTCTATGGAGCAGTTGAACGAGATAAAGAAGGAGCTCGACTTCTACCGGGAGATATCCAGTATTGACGAGCTTACTGGCCTGCTCAACAGAAGGGCCCTGGATGCTGAGCTTAACAGGGAGATAGAGCGCTCATTCAGGTACGGCTCCATATTCTCTGTTACAATAATAGACATAGACCACTTCAAGAGCATCAACGACACGTACGGCCACATAGTGGGTGACAAGGTGCTGGCCTCTCTGGCCAAGATTCTAAGGAGCAAGTCGAGAAAGGTGGACATAGTGGCCAGGTACGGGGGAGAGGAGTTCTGCATAGTATATCCTGACACCTCTGCAGAGAACGCCTTCGAGGCAGTAGAGAAGGCCCGAGAGACGGTGGCCAACCACAAGTTCATGCTGAAGGGCACGAGAATCCCCGTAACCTTCAGTGCAGGAGTCACCCAGGCAGCACCTGATGACACGGTGGAGGAGCTCCTCTCCAGGGCAGACAAGGCCCTTTACATTGCAAAGGAGTCAGGCAGAAACCGCACCCACATGCTGAAAAAGGGAGAGTGACTTGAGATTCGGTTTTCACCTCTCCATAGGGAGGGGGCTCTCGGGGGCCGTATCTCAGGGCCTTGAGCTTGGATGCGAGACCTTTCAGGTGTTCTCACGAAATCCCAGGGGATGGAAAGCCAAGTCCTTGGGTGATGAGGATAGGGGCCTGGCAGGAAGGGCAAAGAATGTTGGGATAGAGCCTGTGGTGGTTCACATGCCATACCTGCCAAACCTGGCATCTCCCGAAGATGAGATGCACCGCAGGTCTGTGGAGACCCTTGTAGAAGAGATAGGTAGGTGTGGGTTTTTGGGGGTGCCTTACCTCGTTACCCACCTTGGAAAGCACAAGGATGCCCCATTGAGAGAGGGCCTTCGCCGGGTGGTGGAGGCGGTGGATGTTGCAATTGATACCACACCTGAAAGCAGGGTGATGCTTCTGCTTGAGAACACGGCAGGCCAGGGCAGTGAGGTGGGGACGAGTCTCGAAGAGCTCGCCGAGATAGTGGATGGGGTTAAAGATGAGAGCAGGGTGGGTATATGTTTCGACACTGCCCATGCCTTTGAGGCGGGAATGCCCATTCATACCCGTGATGGCCTGGATGAGGTCTTGAACAGGCTCGATGGTCTGCTGGGTCTTCATAGGTTAAGGGTTATACACCTTAACGATTCCAAAACACCCTTTGGCTCCAGGGTGGACAGGCATTGGCACATAGGCGAGGGAGAGATGGGCTTAGACGCCTTCAGGATCATCATAGGCCATCCCCTCCTGCAGGGGCTTCCTGCCATAATGGAGACCCCAGGGAATGGTGAGCTTGATGTGAAGAACATGAATACGGTGAAAAGGCTTAGAGAAGTGGTCTCTACTTGACACCCCTTTAGGGGCCTTCTATTTAGGGCCCTGGTCTTCTGCCGGAGTGGTGGAACTGGTAGACGCAGGGGACTCAAAATCCCCCGGGCCTGTGCCCGTGCGGGTTCGACTCCCGCCTCCGGCACCACATCACACCAGCAGGTAGGTGCATATACCCAGAAGCAACGAGACGGCGATACCAATGGGTATGGATAGCCTTAGAATCTCTCCCTCCCTTCCGACTGAGTTGCACAGCGGTGAGGCTATTGCGATCTTAAAGGGACTCGATATGCTACCGATACTTGCCCCAACCGTGAGGGAGGAGACCAGCAGGGGACTTGATATGCCAAGCATGGCGGCGGTGGATGTCTGTAGCTTTCCAAATAGCATTATTGAGGCCACCCCGTATCCGGTGAGAAAGGTGCCCATCCACCCCAGAAGTGGAGCAAACACCGGGTAGTACCTGCCTGTGTAACCCACCATCCCCTTTGCGATGCAGTGGGCCATGTTGCTTGATACGGTTATGGTTTTAAGGTCTCCGCTTAGCCCTGAGAATGCGATGATGGAGCCAACCGCCCCGAAGACGGCCATGCTAAGCAGGGGCTTGAAGGCCTTTGCAATGGCCCCTGTGAGGTACCGGGATAACATTCTCTTTTCGTCCTCTAAGAGCATGTACGAGATGAGAAATGCCGTAAAGATGTAGAGGTAGGCGCTTGCAAGGGGTTTGAAGGTGATGGGGTGAATGGGCAGAAGGGTCACGGTGAAGGCCAGCTTTTTTGTGAGCAAATCCCTTACTGGGGCCACGAGGTTTACCGTAGAGAGGGATATGAAGAGAAACACGAATGGTGCCAGGTCTTTCGAGATGTGGGGATTGGTATGGATTCTCACCCTAAAGAGGAGCATGATGATCATGGTTATTCCCAGTCCCCCCGCCATGGCCGAGATTGGTATCCCCCTGGCTGCCACCGCCAGGTAGGTGAAGAGGGCACCAACCACCGACACCAACAGGATCAGGGGGCTATCTTTCAGTGTCTTCTCAGGTGTGCCCATGAAGGTGGGGATGGTTAGGTAGAGGAATAGGGTTGCAGGAAAAGAGAGCAGGGCAAGGTGTGGGGCCAGTTCTTGTGAAGAGATGCCCGTCACGTTGGAGAGCACGGTTACGATCACCCCCGCAAGGGCGAGATGCATGAATCCCGAGTATCCGAGAATGCTTAGAACTGCCGATGTGGTAGGTGGAGTACCTACCGAGTATAGCATTGGTGCCACTACGGGCTCTGCTATCACCCCTGCCCCCTCGAAGAGGTTGCCGAGTCCAGCGCAGATGAGAAGGACCTTCTTTATGCCGTCATCGAGACCCTTGGAGAATGTGTTGGTAAGGCGCTGCAGGCTCTTCTTCTCTATTAAGAACTGTGAGATGAGTATCCCCGCGTAAACCACGAGCAAGAGTGGCAGGGTTGTGAGTACACCGTCAATGGCGGATAGCAGCACCGCTGCCGGTGATGTCTTGAATACGGTGAGGGCCAGAAGGGCGGTGTAGGCAAGGGATACTAACGATAGGGTCAACAGGTCTCTCTTCATCAACACCAGTGCAAAGATGAGTATTACCGGGGATATGGAGAGAAGAAAGTGGATCATAATTCTCTCCCCGTCCTACATTGGCTCCACCTGTGTGGGAGAAAGGACAACTGATATTGACCTTCCCAACAGTGTCACGTTCACGGTGAGTTTCCACTGCTCTTCGTCGATCCGCTCGATCACACCTATTGCCCCCTTCAAGGGGCCATCGAGCACCTTTACTCTCTGGCCTGTCTCTATGCCGGAGAGCACCATGATTGGCAGGTGTGATGCCACCATCACCCTTATGGACTCTATCTCTTCGTCTTGGGCAGGAAGCAGTATGCCCCCTGAGCCCTTGCTCTTAATGAAGCCTTGAAGGCTGGGCACGTCCAGTATGCGGTGGTAGAGCATCTTCTCTCTTGGGTCGAACCTTACGAAGAGGTAGCGGGGAAAGATGGGCAGTTTCACCACCTTGCGTCCGCTCTTGTACCTGCGTATCTGCTCTGAGATGGGCAGAAACACCTCTAACCCTTTTTTTCTCAGCATATCCTCCACCACCTTTTCGTGGCGGGGCTTTGTTATGGCCACATACCAGGCCTCTCCGAATCCCTCGTACTCTTCAGGCATGCTGACTTCCCCCCTTGTGGAAACTATCAATGGTCTTCTCCACTATCTCCACCAGGCCATTAGGCAGTTCTTCAACGCCCAGGCGCGCTATCCATAGTCCCTCTGGGTGTGGTGGGGGAGGAAGATTCACCGCGTCCTTTGCTGTTGTGACCAGCGGAACCCCTCCCAGTTCCTTCTGGGCGTATGCCAAGGTGGAGAGTTCACCGTGGGTGTATCGGTGGTGATCTGGGAACACGATTCTCTTGGCAACACGAATTCCCATCTCTTCCAGTGAGCTGAAGAAGCCTTCAGGATCGCCTATTCCGCAGAAGGCTATCACCTTCACCCCGGTCATCTCTCTGGCGGATATTGATTCTCCTCTTTCAATCTCCAAAAAGCTTTCTATCACCATATCCACTGTCTCAACGGGTATAGTAAGAGACACTTCGTGCACCGTCTTTAATGGCTCCTCTGACACTGGGGCCCTACCCTTTCTCACCAGGACAACCATGCCTGCGCGGGAGATGGCCTGCAGGGGCTCTCTTAAGGGGCCTGCAGGCAAAACTTTTGAGTTTCCAAAACCTTTGTTGCTACTGATTAGTAGAAGTTCCAGGTCTTTCTTTATGCTGCGATTCTGAAAACCGTCGTCCAGAATCACCACCTCTGTGGCCAGGGTGTCCACCACCAACCTGGCTGCATGGTACCTGTTGCTTCCCACTGCCACGGCCACCCCTGACAGCTCCCTGGCCATGAGGTAGGGCTCGTCACCGCTCTCGGAGGGGGAGACGAGCACCTGGCAACCGTCAGATACGAGAAGTGGGTCTTTTTTTGATTCTCTTTTGTATCCCCTGCTGACCACTGCCACCCTTCTGTTTTTAGAGAGATGCCGCGCAAGAGCCATGGTGAGAGGGGTCTTCCCGGTTCCACCAACGGTTAGATTACCCACAGAAATAACGGGAATCTCAAGGGTACGGGTCTTGAGTAACCCATGCCCGTATCCCCTCGCTCGCAAATGCAGGCCACATCGGTAAAGGGCTGAAATGCAGTCTCCCACCCCGAGGGGTAGAAGGTTTCCACTCCAAAGCCTGTTGGATAGACCCATCTACCCTTGCGAGAGATGACTCATGGCGGTCTCTAACCGCCCTTTCTTGTCGAGTAGCTCAGCCTTTATCTTCTCTTCCCTTTCGATCACCTCGCGGGGGGCCTTAGAGAGAAACCCTTTATTCTTTAGCTTATTAGTGACGCGCTCCAGCTCTTTCTCCACCTTTTTTAGATTCTTCTCTATGCGGGCGATCTCGGCCTCAAGGTCGATCACCCCTTCAAGGGGCACGTATATTTCCATCTCTCCCACCACAGAGATGGCAGAGTGGGGCGGACGCGCGGCCGTCTCTGAGACGGTTATTTCCTCCAAGAAGGCCAAAGAGACTATGCGCTCGCGGTTTCTCTTTACCAGTTCCTGGTAGCCTGTATCGCCCTTGCAGACCGCCTTCACCCTGTGGGTTAAGGCCACGCCAAGCTCCCCTTTGATGTTGCGAAGGGCGGTGATTATCTCCATCACCGTGCCCATCTCGTCTTCTGCGTCGGCGTTAAGCCACTTCTCGTCGAAGGTGGGAAAACCGTCTCGTGAG
>CAZQJB010000021.1:0-13388 GCA_964593115.1 uncultured Aquificales bacterium | reverse complement strand
CCCGCGTTCTCTCAATGGTAGGCGGAACAGGATTTGAACCTGCGACCCCCGGCTTGTAAGGCCGGTGCTCTCCCACTGAGCTATCCGCCTTCGCTCAGCGGAGTGTTGTAGTAGGCAGGCGCGTTTGCATTGTCAACCCCTCGCCAGACATAAAAGTGGAAGGCCTTTCTAAGAAGGGGATGTGAGCCCTGCGGCTTGACCCGGCGAAGAACAGGTCTTATATAGGCATGCAGAGTGTGAAGAGGCGGCATAGCCAAGTGGTAAGGCAGAGGACTGCAAATCCTTCATTCCCCGGTTCGAATCCGGGTGCCGCCTCCAGATAGTCTCGCCAACCTTGTGTTAACCAGAGGTTCTATCTATAACCCCACCCGTTTTCAGAAGAGACTACAAGTCTAAAGGGGGTTCAATGTACGGAATAGTTGCGGCAATAGTGCTTTTGGGGGCATTGATATTCGTGCACGAGCTGGGGCATTTCCTGGCGGCGCGAAGGCTGGGGGTAAGGGTAACAAGGTTCTCGCTGGGATTTGGCCCAAAGATAGCAGGCATACAACGGGGAAAGACAGAGTACGTGCTCTCTGCCATACCCCTGGGCGGTTACGTGAAGATGGTGGGAGAGGATATCTTCGAGGAAGAAGAGCTCTCTGAAGAGGAGAAAAGGGTTGCGTTCTCTCACCAGCCCATCTGGGTCAGGGCCACCATCGTGGCCGCCGGCCCCTTCTTCAACCTGCTCTTTGCAGCGGTGGTGCTCTCGATGGTCTATCTCTGGGGGGCACCTGTGCTGGATCCCGTGGTGGGTAGCGTGGTGGAGAACACCCCGGCAGCCACCGCAGGGCTTCAGAAGGGAGACAGGATACTGGCGATCGACGGAAAACCAGTGGAGTCATGGGACGAGCTTTCGTCCATAGTGCACAGGTCTGCAAACAAAAGGATCACCTTGAAGGTGAAAAGGGGCGACAAAGAGATAGAGGTGTCACTTGTCCCGCAAGAGAAGGAGATAACCACCCCCCTTGGCAAGAGGATGAAGGTGGGCATGATGGGGGTGGTTGCGGCGGGCACCTACCACATCAAGAGGTCAAATCCCTTTATGGCGCTGTTCTTGGGTATAAAGAAGACGGTAGAGATGATAGTTCTCACCCTCATCGGCCTGGTTAAGCTGATTCAGAGGGTGGTTCCCTGGAAGAGCGTGGGGGGGCCCATACTGATATTCCAGATGGCCAAGCAACAGGCCCAGGCTGGCATGCTGGCCATGCTCTCTTTCGCAGCCTTCATCAGTGTCAACCTGGGAATAATCAACCTCTTCCCCATACCCGTCCTCGATGGGGGGCACCTGCTGTTTCTGGCAATAGAGAAGGCCATGGGCAGGCCCCCAAGGCCCCAGACGGTGGAGATGGCCCAGAAGGCAGGCATATTTCTGCTGGTCACCCTTATGCTGCTGGCCTGCTACAACGACATACTGAGAATCATTGGCAAGCACGGATAGAAACGGGGCCCTTAGGGCCCCGCCAGCATGCCCTTCTAACCCGCCTTCAATTTCCGCCCGATTCGCCCTTTCGGGAGTCTCCCTCTTTGTAGGGGACGGGAATGTACTGCACCGACGGCCTTGCCTGTACAGGCTGCTCGTAGAGGTCCATAAGGTCGTATATCTCTGGGGGAACCTCGGTGCTCACCTTCAACCCAAGCTCCTCCAGGTCTTCCTTGAAGAGGGGATAGTCGTGGGTCCACCGCCCCTGTGAGAGCTCTTCGGCTATGTGCTCGGCCTTCTCATCCTCCATCCCCTTGTGCCTCAGTATCTGCAGCACCTTCTTCTTCACCTGGTCAAGGGCCTTCTCTGAGACATCGGCCATGATGAGGGTCTTGTCGTCGAGTTCGTCCATTGACTTCTCTTTGGCAACCTTCACGATTGAGGCTGCGGGAAAACCGCCAAGCTGGGGATCAACGGGCCCAAGCACCGCATTGGGATCCATCACAATCTCGTCTGCCGCCAGGGCAATAAAGGTGCCTCCCGACATGGCAAAGTGGGGCACTATCACCGTAACCCTGCCCTTGTGTCGTCCCAACGCCGTGGCTATCTGCTCGGCGGCGAGAACCAGTCCCCCAGGGGTGTGCATCACGATGTCTATGGGCATCTCGTCTGGGGTGAGCCTTATTGCCCTTAGCACCCTCTCTGAGTCCTCGATGTTGATGTACTTCATGAAGGGTATCCCCAGAAAAGAGAAACCCTCTTGCCTGTGTATGATGCTGATCAGCCTGGATCCCCTATCTTTCTCTATCTTTCTCATCAACTTCAACCTTGCTGCCTCGAGCATTCTCTGCTTCATCCACGGGGTGAAGGAGAATAGAATCAAGAGCATCCAGAAAAAATCGAAAAAGCTTGGCGAGTAGTGCATAACCACCTCCTGTACAACCATTTTCCCGGCAGCCAGCCTTTGACCGCCACATCACCAGGACCAGCTCTTCAAGGCGCAACGGCAAGGGGCAAATAACGCGCCCTTCCAAACCCGCCCTTGCCAAAGAACCGTTTTTTGTTCAATAAAAGGTGCGTCCAAATACGCCAATAGCAGCTTTAGGAGGTAGTGTCATGTCAGGGCACTCCAAGTGGGCCAACATCAAGTTCAAGAAGTCAAAGGAAGACGCAAAGCGGGGAAAGATATTCACCAGGCTGGCAAGGGAGATCATCGTGGCAGCCCGTGAGGGAGGGGGAGACCCAGGGGCAAACCCCCGCCTGCGCTCCGCCATAGCCGCGGCCAAGGCTGCAAACATGCCCAAAGAGAACATAGAAAGGGCCATCAAGAGGGGCACTGGAGAGCTGCCGGGGGTGACCTACGAAGAGATAACCTACGAGGGATACGGCCCAGGGGGCGCAGCGGTGATGGTGGAGGTGATAACCGACAACCGAAACCGAACGGTCTCTGAGGTGAGACACATATTCTCGAAGTACGGTGGCAACCTGGGAGAGAGCGGC
Source organism: uncultured Aquificales bacterium (assembly GCA_964593115.1). Classification (GTDB taxonomy): domain Bacteria; phylum Thermosulfidibacterota; class Thermosulfidibacteria; order Thermosulfidibacterales; family JALWSI01; genus JALWSI01. Next base: position 10,426 of record CAZQJB010000021.1, on the reverse strand, counting down.
TGCGTCTCGTGGGTATTCAATCAACGGGGGTTGATCGAGATAGAACCCGAGGGCCGAGACGAGGACACCCTTATGCAACTGGCCCTGGAGAGCGGGGCGGAGGACATGGAGACAGACCAGGATATGGTCGTATTCTACACCGAGCCATCTGAGCTGGAGGCGGTAAAGGGCTACCTTGAAGATAAGGGGGTGAAGGTTGTGAGGGCGGAGATAACCCGCATACCCTCTAACCAGGTGGAGGTTACCGGGAGCAAGGCAGAGAGCCTGCTGAAGATGCTCGACGCCCTTGAGGCCCTGGACGAGGTGCAGAACACCTACTCTAACTTCGACATACCCGATAGCGAGATGGAGAGACTGGGACAGCTTGCATGAGGATAATGGGCATAGACCCCGGCTCCCTCTGCATGGGCTACGGGATAATCGACGAGAAAGAGAGGGCCCTGGGCTGGGGCAGGATAACCGTACCCGGCAAGATGCCCATGGAGAAGAGGGCTGCAGAGTTCTTCTCGGCGGTGGGTGAGCTGGTGAAGAAAGAGGAGATCGAGGTGGTAGCAATAGAAGAGGTCTTCTACGGAAAAGACGTGAAGCCCCTGTTGAAGCTGGCCCACTGCCGTGGCGCCGTGATGGCCTCACTGGCCTTGCATGGGGTGCCCGTTTACGAATACTCACCCGCCGAGGTGAAGCAGGCGGTGGTGGGGTACGGGAGGGCCGCAAAGGAGCAGGTTAAGATGTTGGTGAAGCAGCTTTTAGGCATAGACGACGAGCTCACCAGCGACGAGGCAGATGCCCTGGCGGTGGCCCTGTGCTACAACCAGAGAGAGGGTCTTAGAAGGGCATTGGGCAATGCTTCACAGTCTTAGGGGCAGGGTTATCGATAAGGGCGAAGACTGGGTGGCCATAGAGGCCGCCGGCATAGGTTTCAGAGTGAGTGTTCCGCTCTCCACCCAATACCAGGTTCCCCAGGTGGGCGAGGAGTGCAAACTCTACACGGTTCTACAGATAGGCCAACAGTCGGTGAGGCTGTTCGGCTTCTCATCAACGGAAGAGAGGGAGATATTCCTGCAGTTGACATCCATACCCAGGCTGGGGGCCAAGGCCGCTCTATCCGTGATATCCCACCTCTCCATAGGAGACCTCTGGGAGGCGGTGAAGGCCGGAGACGCCAAGAGGCTACAGGCAATTCCCGGGGTTGGTGCAAAGTCTGCAACCAGGCTCATCACCGAGCTAAAGGCCAAGCTGCCCACGGAAGAGGGAATACCGGGCAGGGGGGTATCCTTAGCCGTCCAGGGGGAGTTTGAAGGTGTGGTGGCAGCCCTGGCAAGCCTCGGTTACGGCAAGGCAGAGATAGAGAAGGCCGTAAGGGAGCTCCAGGATAGGGGCGGCTCTCTCACCGAGGAAGAGGCGTTGAAGGCCGCACTTCTTGTGTTAGGATAGCCCCATGGCAGAGAAAGAGAGCCGGCTGGTTAGCGGAAGACCAACCACAGAAGACACGCTGGTGGAGGGCTCGCTGCGCCCATCCCGCCTCGACGAGTACATCGGCCAAGAGAAGGTGAAAGAGAACATGAGGGTCTTCATCTCTGCCGCAAAGAGCAGGGGTGAGCCCATAGACCACTGCCTGTTTTACGGCCCGCCGGGACTGGGCAAGACCACCTTGGCAGGGGTGCTGGCACACGAGATGGGGGTGAACCTGCGTATCACCTCGGGGCCGGTGCTGGAGCGCGCAGGCGACCTGGCAGCCATACTGACAGGGCTGAAAGAGGGTGACATCCTATTCATCGACGAGATCCACAGGATGAACCCCTCTGTGGAGGAGATACTCTACCCGGCCATGGAGGAGTTCTCCATAGACATCATCGTGGGCCAGGGACCAGGGGCTCGCAGCATACGCCTAAGCGTTCCACCATTCACCTTGGTGGGGGCAACCACCAGGTTGGGACTGCTCACCGCCCCCTTGAGGGAGAGGTTCGGGGTGGTGCTGAGGCTAGAGTTCTACACCCCCGAGGAGTTGCAGACCATCATAGTCCGCTCTGCCAGGATACTGAAGGTAGAGATAGAGAAAGAGGGGGCATACGAGATAGCCAGGCGCTCCAGGGGCACCCCCCGGGTGGCAAACAGGCTGCTGAAAAGGGCCCGTGACTATGCCCAGGCAAGGGCCGACAACGTGATAACCCTCGAGGTGGCCAGGCAGGCCCTTGAGATGATGGAGATAGACGACGGCGGTCTCGACACCCTTGACCGCTCGTTCATGCTCGCCATACTGGACAAGTTTGGAGGTGGGCCAGTGGGAATAGACACTATAGCCGCATCCTTAAGCGAAGAGAAACAGACCCTCGAGGACGTTTGCGAGCCCTACCTGATGCAGAAGGGATTCATAAAGCGCACCCCAAGGGGCAGGGTGGCAACGGCCCTGGCCTACCGTTACTTCAACAGAAAGCCGGCCACCGAGAGCGCAACCCTGAGCATCGAGACGCTGAGAAAGGAGAGGGATAATGCTTAAAAAGATCAACCACATAGGCATAGCCGTGAAGAGCATCGAGACGGGACTCGCCCCTTACCGGGCCCTGGGACTCGAACCAGAAGGTGAAGAGGTGGTAGAGGAGCAGAAGGTGAAGGTTGCCTTTCTCACCGTGGGAGAGAGCAGGATAGAGCTGCTTGAACCCACCTCTCCAGACTCCCCCGTGGCAAGGTTCATCGAGAAGCGGGGAGAGGGTATCCACCACATCGCTTTCCAGGTAGAGAACATAGACGCAGCCTTAAAAGAGGCCAGGGCGCAAGGGCTTAGGCTCATCGACGAAAAGCCCCGCTCGGGGGCCCACGGTACCCGCATCGCCTTCCTGCATCCCAAGTCCACCGGGGGGGTGCTGATGGAGCTCTGCGAGGAAAGCCACGGCTAAGCTGGTAAAAGCTCTTTACACCGGCCTATGGGCCACAGGGGTGACAGCCGCCTCGCCCTACCTGCTCTACAAGGTGGCCACCACCCCAAAGTACCGCAAGGGGCTCTCCCAGAGGATAGGCCTTAAACTGCCCCCAAGGCCAGAGAAAGCCCCAATATGGTGCCACGCGGTATCGGTGGGAGAGGTGATAGCGGTCTCTGAGCTGCTGAGGCAGGTGAAGGCAAGGTGGCCAGGGATACCACTTTACATATCCACGGTTACTGCCACGGGGCAGGAGACGGCCAAGTCGAAACTTGGAGACCTGGCAGAGGCCATCTTCTACCTTCCTTTCGACATACCCCCAGTGGTGAAAGCGGTGGTGGAAAGGGTGAACCCAAGGCTCTTCCTGTTGGTTGAGACCGAGCTCTGGCCCGGGCTGATAATGGAGCTGAAAGAAAGGGGCATCCCCCAGGTACTAATTAACGGCAGGCTCTCTCCCGGCTCTTTCAGGAACTACCATGCCTTCAAGCGGCTCATGGTCCCCCTTTTACTGGGATTTCACAGGCTCTGCATGCAGTCCCGGCGTGATGCTGCCCGCATGGTGTCCCTGGGGGCCCCGGCCCACAGGGTGATCATGACCGGCAACCTGAAGTACGACACCATACTGGCATCCCTGGACGGAATCGAGGCAAGCCAGGTAAGAAGTGAGCTGGGCATACCAGAGAACGCCAAGGTGGTTGTGGCGGGAAGCACCCACCAAGGCGAAGAGGAGGCGCTTCTCGGGGTGCTAAGCAGGTGCGTAGGACAGGATGACACCTTGCTCGTGCTTGCCCCAAGGCACCCCGAGCGCTGGGACGAGGTTGCGAGGCTTATTGAGGCGAGGGGCATACCCCTCGCCAGGCGAAGCAGGGGTGAACCGTTGAACCATGCCAGGGTCATGCTTCTCGACACCATGGGCGAGCTTGCCACCAGTTACGCCGCTGCTAACGTGGCCTTTGTTGGGGGCTCCCTTGCAGAGGTCGGGGGGCACAACCCCCTGGAACCAGCGGCCCTTGGGGTGCCAGTGGTCACAGGTCCACACCTGTTCAACTTCCAGGAGATATCCCAGATGCTGACCGGCGCCGGTGGGATGAAGGTGTGCAGCAACCCGGAACAGGTGGTGAACACCATCTGCGGCCTCCTCGAAGACAAAAGGGCGGCATCCCTAATGGGAGAGAAGGGCAAAAAGGCCGTGTTTCAGAACAAGGGGGCCATAGAGAAGACCATGAAAGAGATAGAAAAAGCAATAGAAGCAAGAGATTAGGAGAAGCCAGCCGCAAACTCCCACACCACCATCAACAGGGCTCACCTTGTGCGGGCACCACTTGACGCGTCAACTCCAAGGCGAGTATTAGGGGAAAATAGGAAGGGTTCAAGAGGAGGGCAATCCAAACAAGAAGGAGGTAAAGGTCTCTTGGTAGAACTGCGGTTTCACGGACGCGGGGGACAGGGTGCTGTCACGTCGGCAGAACTCTTGGCCCTGGCCGCCATTGACGAGGGCAAGTACGCCCAGGCGTTTCCCTCGTTTGGCGCAGAGAGAAGAGGGGCCCCGGTTCAGGCATTCACCCGCATCTCAGACACGCCCATCAAGACGAGAACCGGCGTGTACACCCCGGACATGGTGGTGGTTCTCGACCCCACCTTGCTGGGCTCGGTGCCTGTCACCCAGGGCATGAAAGACGACGGGATACTTGCAATAAACACAAAGCACGATCCCGCAGAGATCAAGGATAAACTGGAGGTTAAAGGCTCGGTGGTGACGGTGGACGCCACTAACATTGCCATGGAGGAGCTGGGTGTACCCATCACCAACGTGGTGATGCTTGCCACCTTACTGAAGGCAAAGAAGCTGGTAGGACTTGAGGTGTTAGAGAAGTTCATCGCCGAAAGGTTCGCCCGGATAGCAGAGAAGGAGATAAAGGCCTTCAGAAGGGCCTACGAGGAAGCGAGGGTTGCACAATGATGAATCCTAAGCCCAAGTGGACAGAGATCACCTTTGCCTGCATCATTCCCGAGGCGGGCAACAGCGTAGAGTACAAAACGGGGGACTGGAAGACCCTTGCCCCTGTGGTGGACAAGAACAGGTGCATAAAGTGCGGCACTTGCTACATCTTTTGCCCAGAATACGCCTACGAGAAGGACGACTACGGGTACTTCAATCCCAACTACGACTACTGCAAGGGATGCGGGATCTGTGCCGCTGAGTGTCCGGCCCTCTGCATAACCATGGAAGAAGAGGTGAAAGAGTAATGGCAAAACGAGTAGGAATGGAGGTTTCCATAGCCATTGCAGAGGCGGCAAGGCAGGCCAAGGTTGACGTTGTCTCGGCCTATCCCATCACCCCCCAGACCCACATAGTGGAACACCTCGCCTCGTTGGTGGCCGATGGCAAGCTGGACGCCGAGTACATCACGGTGGAGTCCGAGCACACCGCCATAAGTGCCTGCATAGGTGCCGCCGCTGCCGGTGCCAGGGTGTTCACTTCCACAAGCTCTCAGGGGCTGGCCCTTATGCACGAGATCCTCTACCTGGCCCCAAGCCTGAGAACCCCCCTTGTGATGGCCCTTGCAAACAGGGCCCTGTCTGGCCCCATCAGCATCTGGAACGACCACAGCGACGTGATGGGAGAGAGGGACACGGGGTGGATCTCCATCTTCGCAAACAACGGGCAGGAGGCCTACGACCTCACCTTAATGGCCTTCAAGATGGGCGAGCATCCTGAGGTGTTGCTTCCCGTGATGGTGAACTTTGACGGGTTCATACTCACCCACGTGATCGAGCCGCTCTACATGTTCGAAGACGAGGAGTTAGAGGGATACCTCCCACCCTTCGACTACAAGTACAGGCTGGACACAGATAATCCCATGACCCTGGGGCCGGTGGGTCTTCCCGAGGTGTACACCGAGGCAAAGAAGCAGCAGGACGTGGCGATACGTAACTCCCGCAAGGTTATTGACCAGGTGCTCAAGGAGTTCGGAGAGAACTTTGGCAGGGAGTACCACCCAGTGGAGCACTACAAGAGCGACGACGCCGAGGTGATCCTTCTCACCCAGGGCTCGGTGACAGAGGCCGCCGAGGTGGCGGTTGACTCCCTGAGGGAGCAGGGCAAGAAGGTGGGCATCGTTGAGCTCAGACTGTGGAGGCCGTTCCCATTCAAGGATATAGTGGATGCCCTGGTGAACGCCAAGTGCGTGGTTGTTTTAGACAGGTGCATCTCCTTTGGGGGCCAGGCAGGTCCCGTGCTGTCAGAGGTGCGCTCTGCACTCTACCACGAGCCCAAACGCCCCATGGTGGTGGGATGCGTTGCAGGGTTGGGAGGCCGCGACATCTCATTAGAGAACTACCTGGAGATGTTCCAGTTAGGCGATGAGTCCCTTAAGACAGGGAAAGAACCAGAGATCGTAAAGATAGTGGGGTTGAGAGAATGAGCATAGTAGCCAAACCCATAGAGAGCTCTTTGAACGTATTCGCATACCGTCTGGTGCAGAAAGAGGAGTTCTTCACCAGGGGGCACAGGGCCTGCCAGGGATGCGCCGCTGCGTTGGGACTAAGGCACATATTCAAGGCGGTGGACAGGGACACCATAGTGATCAACGCCACTGGGTGCATGGAGATCATCTCGTCTCCCTACCCCTTCACATCCTGGGCACTGCCCTGGCTGCACGTCGCCTTCGAGAATGCCGCGGCGGTGGCATCGGGGGTGGAGTCAGCGGTGAAGGCCCTGCAGAGAAAGGGCAGAATAGACCCATCAAAAAAGATAAAGGTGATTGCCCTGGGCGGCGACGGTGGAACAGCAGACATCGGTCTTCAGGCACTTTCTGGCGCTTTGATCCGCCGCCACAACTTCACCTACATCTGCTACGACAACGAAGCCTACATGAACACAGGTGTCCAGGGCTCCTCGGCAACCCCCCTGGGGGCAAGCACAACCACCACTCCAGCAGGAGAGGTGAGCTTCGGCCAGGGGTACTGGAAGAAGAACCTGGCAGAGATAGCCGTGGCCCACAGGGCCGACTACGTGGCAACGGCCTGTCCCAGCTATCCCCTTGACCTCATCCGCAAGGTTAAGAGGGCCACCGAGATAGAGGGTCCTGCATACATACACATGTTTGCCGTCTGTCCCACCGGGTGGGGTACAGACCCTGCCCTGTCGGTGCGTCTCGGCAGGTTGGCAGCAGAGACAGGGGTCTTCCCACTCTACGAGGTGGACCACGGCAGGTACAGGCTATCCCTGGACCTCCCCAAGGGGCTCAGACCGGTCACCGACTACCTCAAGGGCCAGAGAAGGTTCCGCCACCTGCCCAAAGAGGTGATAGAGGAGTTCCAGGAGAGGGTCACAAAAGAGTACGAGCGCCTCAAAAAGATGGAGAGGCTCACACAGGAGTGATGAGATGGCTGTAGATAAGGTTAAAGAGAACGTGAAAGAGGTGCTTGAGCGCTACGGCTACAACAGCGCGAGGATGATCGAGATCCTGCAGGACCTCCAGGACATCTACTCGTACCTACCGAGAGAGGTGCTCGAGGAGGTTGCATCCACCTTGGAGCTTCCACTGGCAAGGGTTTACCACATAGCCACCTTCTTCAAGGCATTTAGCCTGCTTCCCAGGGGTAAGCACGTGGTACAGGTATGCACTGGAACCGCCTGCCACGTAAAAGGGGCCTACAGGGTGCTTGAGCGTCTATCAGACGTGCTGGGGGTACCCGCGGGCAAGACCACGAAAGACCTGCAGTTCACCTTAGAGACCGTCAACTGCGTGGGTGCCTGCGCCCTGGGGCCGGTGGTGATCGTGGACGAGAAGTACTACGGCCACGTCAACCCCTCTAAGGTGGAAAGCATCATTGAGGAGTACAGAGAATGAGCAGGTTGAACAGCAAAGAAGAGCTTTTCGAGCTTCAGAAGAGACTGGCAGCCTCCCGGACGGGGGAAGAGCGTTTCGTGGCAGTATGCACGGGCACCGGCTGCCTGGCACACGGTGCCAAGGAGGTCTATGCGGCCTTTGAGGAGGAGATATCCAAGCGGGGACTGAACGCCTTGGTGAAGGAGAAAGGGGAAGGTCCCACCGTTAGAGGAACCGGTTGCCACGGTTTCTGCGGCAGGGGCACCCTGGTTGTCATCTATCCCCAGAAGATATTCTACCAAAGGGTGAAACCCGAAGACGTGCCCGAGATAGTAGAGAAGACCCTGATAAAGAGCGAGATAGTGGAGAGGCTCTTATACACCGACGCCCAGGGCAACCAGGTGATCCACGAAGAAGAGATCCCTTTCTACAGCAAGCAGAAGCGCCTTCTCATGGACATGAACGGAAAGATAGACCCCAAGAGCATAGACGACTACCTCAGCATTGGTGGATACACCGCCCTTGCAAAGGCCATCTTCGAGATGGAGCCCGACAAGATCATAGAAGAGGTGACCGAGTCAGGGCTAAGAGGACGAGGTGGTGCAGGCTTCAGAACGGGCTGGAAGTGGGAAGACGCAAAACAGTACGACGTTCCCATCAAGTACGTGATCTGCAACGCAGACGAGGGTGACCCCGGTGCTTACATGGACAGAAGCCTGCTCGAGGGCAACCCCCACAGCGTTCTCGAGGGAATGATAATCGGCGCCTACGCGGTGGGGGCCACAGAGGGCTACATCTACGTTCGTAAGGAGTATCCCCTGGCAGTGGAGAACGCCACACTGGCCATAGAGCAGGCAAGGGAGTACGGCCTTCTGGGTAAGAACATTCTGGGCTCAGGCTTCTCCTTCGACATCAAGATCGCCCGGGGTGGAGGCGCCTTCGTGTGCGGGGAGTCCTCTGCCCTTATGGCCTCAATAGAGGGCCGGGTTGGAGAGCCCAGGTCAAAGCATATCCACGCCACCGAGAGCGGCCTCTGGGGCAAGCCCACGGTGCTCAACAACGTGGAGACCTGGGCCAACGTACCCCTGATAATCAAGGAGGGAGCTGCCTGGTACGCATCTATGGGAACAGAGAACAGCAAGGGAACCAAGATATTCTCCCTGGTGGGCGACGTGAATCACACGGGCCTGGTGGAGGTTCCCATGGGAATGACCCTGAGAGAGGTGATCTTCGATCTCGGTGGCGGCATACCTGGGGGCAAGCGTTTCAAGGCGGTACAGACAGGCGGCCCCTCTGGAGGCTGTCTGCCCGAGTCGCTGCTGGACCTGCCGGTGGACTTCGACAGCCTCGACGATGCTGGTTCCATGATGGGTTCAGGGGGCATGATCGTCATGGACGAGAACACCTGCATGGTTGACGTGGCACGCTACTTCGTGAAGTTTCTCACTGAAGAGTCTTGCGGAAAGTGCACCCCCTGCCGTGAGGGGCTCCGCAGGATGCTGCAGATACTCACCAGGATAACCGAGGGAGAAGGCACCGAAGAGGACATAGCGCTGTTGGAAGAGTTAGGAGAGGTTATCGGCACGGCCTCGTTATGCGGTCTTGGAAAGTCTGCCCCCAACCCGGTTCTCACCACAATACGCTACTTCAGGGACGAGTACCTGGAGCATGTCAGGGAGAAGAAGTGTCGGGCCGGTGTCTGCAAGCCACTGGTGCACTACGAGATCGACAAGGAGAAGTGTACAGGCTGCACCGTCTGTGCAAAGAGATGTCCTGTAGAGGCCATTTCTGGCGAGACCAAGAAACCCCACGAGATAGACCAGGAGAAGTGCATCAAGTGCGGCATCTGCAAGGACGTGTGCAAATTCGACGCAGTGAAGGTGGTGTGAGATGGCTGAGCTGACCATAGACGGAAGAAAGGTGGTAGCATACCCTGGAGAGACCATACTCCAGGTGGCCAAGAGACACGGCATCAAGATACCCAATCTTTGTCATCACGACGAGGTGAAACCCTACACAGCATGCCGCCTCTGCTTGGTGGAGATAAAGAAGGGCAAGCGTACCAAGATTGTCACCTCTTGCGACTACCCTGCCGAGGACGGGTTAGAGGTGAAGACCAGCAACGAAAAGATAGCCAAGTCCCGCAGGATGCTGATGGAACTCTACATCTCGAGGTGTCCCAACCTTCCCGTTCTGCAAGAGATGGCAGAGGAGATGGGAGTGGGGGAACCCCGCTTCGAGAAGGAGAACGAAGACTGCATTCTATGCGGGCTCTGCGTAAGGGTGTGCAGCGAGGTGGTGGGAAGGCACGCCTTAGGCTACGAGAGCAGGGGACCCGAGAGGCGCGTGGTGCCCCCCTTCGACGAGGCCAACCCCCTCTGCATAAGCTGCGGGGCGTGCACCTACGTCTGCCCCGTGGACGTCATTCCCATAGAGGAGAAGGACGGATACAGGATGATGGAGCGTTGGCACAAGAAGAGCCGGCTTGTGGAATGCAAGACCTGTGGAAGGTACTTCGCCACAGAGGAAGAGATCGCCTGGCTCAAGGAGAAAGGACTACCTGACGAGAAGGCAGAACTCTGCCCCGACTGCAGGTAAGGCCCAGATAACACAAAAAGGGGACGGACTCACTTATCCGTCCCCTTTCTCTTTTTCTGCCAAGAGACCCTACGCGTC
>CAZQJB010000020.1:0-13395 GCA_964593115.1 uncultured Aquificales bacterium | reverse complement strand
CCTGGTCATGGAGGTGCCCTGCTGCTCGGGTCTGCCCATGGTGGTGAAAAAGGGGATGGAGAACGCCGGGGTTCATGTGCCCCTGGAGGTTGTGGTTGTTGGCATACAGGGCGAGATACTGAAAAGGGCTCAGGTGGCGTGAGAGGCGATGTAGGACTTCACCAGCTCCTGGTCCTTCGGTAGCACCTCGAATCTTCTCTTCTTTCCCTCCAGGGCACGTATTGAGGGGGGCTTCTCGGGCTCCCTTCCCGTGGCCTTGAAAACGGCATCCGGGAACTTGCAAGGATGTGCCGTTGCAAGGCAGACCATGGGCACTCCCGAAGATGCAAGACGCGTACCCGCCCTGACCCCCACGGCTGTATGGGGGTCCAACATGTATCCAGTGCTCGAATAGACCTGGCCAATCGTCTCTAAGGTCTCTTCCTGGCTCACTGCAAGGGAGGCAAAGTCGCGGCCCACACGCTCAAGCTCCTCCTTTGAGAAGGAGAGCCTTCCGGTGGAGGAGAACTCGTCCAGGGCGCCCCTCACCCTGGCGGGATTCTCGTCCCATAGGTAGTAGAGGTACCTTTCGAAGTTGCTGGCTATCTGTATGTCCATGCTGGGACTGATGGTGGGCACAACCTGTCCCAGGGAGTAGTCGCCCCGCGAGACGAAACGGTAGAGAATGTCGTTCTCGTTAGTGGCAAGAACCAGCCTGCCTATGGCCCCCGGTGGAAGCATCCTCTTGGCCACCACCCCTGCAAAGATGTTCCCGAAGTTTCCCGTGGGCACAGTGAACTCAACGGGGGTCTCTCCATTCCCGGAGAGTCTCAGATAGCCCCACAGGTAGTAAACCACCTGCGCCAGCACCCGGGCCCAGTTGATGGAGTTAACCGCCCCCAGCCTGTACCTCTCTTTGAACTCCAGGTCGTTGAATATGCCCTTCACTATCCCCTGGCAGTGATCGAAGGTGCCCTTTATGGCCAGGTTGAACACGTTGGTGTCTTCAACGGTGGTCATCTGCATCTCCTGCACAGGAGAGACCCTGCGGTGGGGATGAAGGATGAATATGCTCATCCTCTTCTTGCCCTTCACCCCGTAGATGGCGGCGCTGCCCGTGTCCCCCGAGGTGGCCCCCAGAATGTTCATGGTCAGCCCACGCCGCTCCAGCAGGTGTTCGAAGAGGTTACCCAGAAACTGCAGGGCTATATCCTTGAAGGCCAAGGTGGGCCCGTGAAAGAGCTCCATCACCCACACGTCCCCCACCCTCACCAGGGGCACCACCTCTGAATGGCCAAAGGCGGCGTAAGACTTAGTGACAAGGGCATCTAACTCATCCGCCGGTATGTCGTCCACGAAAAGGGAGATCACCTGGCAGGCGAGCTCCACGTAGCCCAGAGAACGCCACCGTGAGAGCGTATCGGGATCAACCTGGGGAATGCTCTCTGGAAGTATCAACCCCCCGTCTGTGGCAAGTCCCATCATCACCGCATCAGAGAAAGATACGGGTTCTATTCCTCCTCTCGTACTGATGTAACGCATCTCTCCTCCTAACTATGGCGTGCGTACCACCTGCACCAGCCGTCCCTTGATGCTGCCCAAAAACAGCTCTGCCTGGATCTCCAGGGGCAGTCTGGCCCCATCTGTGGAGAACCACACCCACACCCTGCCGTTCTTCTTTCTCTTGAACACCCCCCTGATTCTGTTCCACCTTGGTGACACCCTCATTGCCTCGAACTGGCCCACCTTCAGCTTCAGTTTCTCTATCCCTATTCTCTTCACCGTAAGGTGCTCAAGGTGCTTGCCGTCGGTGACCGAGATGGTGGGTGCATCCTTGCCCCACTCGGACCCCCACCTGTACCTGAAGAGCACCGAGAAGGGATCGAAGATGGGGGGACACCACCTGCGGTGCCGGGGGGGCTTGTCGTTTTTGCGGTACTCAAGGTCGCACACCTCGGGTCTGTACCTGAGCAGGTCGTGGCGGTGGTAGTGGCCCTCGCGCACCCTCTTCTCGTAGTACATGAAGTGGTCGAGCCCAGGGTCTATGGTGGCGAGAAAGAGGTCTCTAACCCTGTAGAGCTTGTCCACCACCCCCGTGGACCACACCCTCATCTCCAGGTTGTAGCCTCCCTTCCACCTCTGGCAAGAGATGGTGGCCTCTCCCACCTTTATCCCCTCCCAGGTGATGACGTACCTGAGCATCTCGTACCTGGGCAGTTGAAGGGTGTCCCCCCAGGCGGGGAGAGAGAAGAGCATCAACATGCAGAGTATAGCAGCCTCTCTCCAGTATCCTCGCATCTAACCAGTCCTTTCTCTTCAAGCAGGTCCAGCCTTCCCAGGGTGTCCGAGAGCGCCACGAACCCAAATTGGTTATTCTCGTTCACCTCTGGGGTCAACCTGAGCATGATGGAGAAGGGGGTGGCCTCTCCAAGGGCCCTAACCACCTCCAACACCAGTTTCTCCTTGTACACTATCCTCTCCCCCATGGCACCAACCGCCTCTCTCAGGTTGCCACTCTCCTCTTTGTGGGCGGGGAAAAAGGTCTCCACCCCCATCCCCTCCAGGCGGGCCAGTGAGTCAAGGTGCTGGTGCATGGCCCTGGCCCTGGTGCCGTCGTCCTCGATGTGGATGATGGGATCAGGGGTCATGGAGGAGAACACCAGGTCTCCCGTGATGGCCCATCCATCTTCGTGCACCAGTCCCACCTGCCCCTGGGAATGGCCCGGAAGGTGAACCACCCTTAGCACCTCGCCCATCCAGGGAAGCAGGTCCCCTTCGTTCAATGGGAACAGGATATCCTTAGGAGGGTCCTCGATGAAGGATGACTCCTCGTCAAGCACGTCTAAAAAGGCATCGACGAAGAGCTGCGGCATTCCCGCCCTTCTCAGGTATGGAACCATGGATGAGTAGTAAGCGTACCTGTTGTGAACCTTGGAGAAGTCTCGGGGATTCAGCAGCACCCTGCAACCGCTCTCCCGGTGCAACCTGAAAACCTGGCCGTAGTGGTCGGCGTGGCCGTGGGTTAGCGCCACAACCTCCACCTGCCCCGGGCTTAGCCCCACCTTGGCAAACCCCGAGACCAAGGCCTCCCAGGCCTCGTCGGTGTTCACCCCCACATCAACCAGAGTAACAGGTGGCTCTACAGAGAGGTAACAGAAGACGTCCCCGATGGGATACGGGGTGGGAACCTTAATCCTGAATCCCTTGAGCAGCCCTTCCCTCTCCATGGTGGTGATACGATACCACCTACAATGGGAAAGTTCCAGCTATGGACACCGTATCCTTAAGATACTATTGTTAGCTCACTTGACAATTTCTATTTCATCTCTACTATTAACCACCAGGTCAGAGGGAGGTGAATCAAGGTGAGAGAGAAGATGCCCCTCTATCCCATGGGGATTGCTGCTGAGCTTTTGGGGGTGCACCCCAGGACCCTGCGCATCTACGAGTCACAGGGCCTGGTGAAACCCCAGAGAAAAGGGGGCAAGAGGTACTACTCAGAGAGCGAGATCGCCCGTATCAGGTGCATCAAGTCGCTGCTGAACCAGGGAATGGGCATAGAGGGGGTGAAGAGGCTCTACTCCCTGGCACCCTGCTGGAGGGTGGTGGGCTGCAACGAGAAGAGAGAGAGCTGCTCCTGGTACAGGGCATACGGGAGGTGGAAGATGAAGATAGCATTTTCCTGCGAGGGTCCCCAGGGTCTCGATGCCCAGGTGGCCCCACACTTCAGGAGGGCCAGCCACTTCACCTTTGTGGAGCTGGACGGCGATGGCGAGATAGTGAACGTGGAGGTGAAAGAGAACCCCTTTGTGAACGTCCACGGGCCCGGCATAGTGCCCCAGTTCGTGAAGGACGAGGGTGCCGACATGATAGTTGCAGGGGGAATGGGAGTACGGGCATCGGGCTTCTTCGAGAGCATTGGGATAAAGCCGGTGGTGGGTGCCCAGGGAACCGTTCTGGAGGTGCTCGAGGCCATACTGAGGGGTGAAGAGTTCGAGGGTAGCCTGTGCGACCACCACGGGGGTGATCACCACGAGGTGTGCAACAATTAGAAAAAAGGAGGAGAACCATGAGCATCTGTGTTACCGCCACGGGAAACAGCCTTGACTCACAGGTGGATCCCCGCTTCGGCAGGGCCGCCTGGTTTCTATTTGTTGACGAGAACGACCTCTCTGTTAAGGAGGCCGTGGAGAATCCCAACGTTAACGCCATGGGCGGGGCAGGGATACAGTCGGCCCAGATGGTGGCAGAGAAGGGGGCAAAGGTGCTGCTCACGGGCTCCCTTGGTCCCAACGCCGTCACGGCCCTCGATGCAGCCGGTATCAAGGTGGTGACAGGGGTGCATGGAATAAGCTGTCGCCAGGCGGTGGAGAGGCTGAAAAGGGGAGAGTTGACCCCAAGGCAGGCGGGAGAGATAGCCGCCTCACCTGCCCACAAGGGTATGGGCGGAGGCAGGGGAAGGATGGGAGGTTTTGGAACCATGCCCTTCTCTCCGGGATTCTCAAGCAGGGAGGAGGTTGCAGCCCTAAGAGAGGAGATGGAGTTCATCAAGGGAAGGGTGGAGTACATAAACAAGAGGCTCGAGGAGTTGGAGAAGGAAGCTTAGATGCGCCTCACCGTGGCCAGCGGAAAGGGTGGAGCAGGTAAGACATCGGTGGCGGTTAGCCTGGCGCTCTGCGCAGAAGGGCCCTGCCTGCTGTTGGACTGCGACGTTGAGGAGCCCAACGCATCCCTGCTCCTTACTCCAAAGGTGACGAGGAAGGAGAAGGCCACCATACCCCTTCCCGTGGTGAACGAAGATATGTGCACCTTCTGCAGAAAGTGCTCCACCGCATGCAGGTTTCACGCCATGATGATACTCCCCCACAAGGCCGTGGTCTTTGACAAGATGTGCCACGGCTGCGGGGTGTGCAGCTTCGTATGCCCAGAAGGGGCAATAACTGAGCAGCCCCGGGAGATAGGGGAGATCACCTGGGGAGAGGCGGAAGAGGTGAAGATGGTAGAAGGCAGGCTCAACGTGGGTGAGGCCATGGCCCCTCCCCTTATCCGGCAGGTGAAGGCGGCTGCCAAAGAGAGCGGGGCCGGCCTTGTGATACGGGATGCCCCCCCGGGGGTGTCGTGTCCCTTCGTGGAGACCGCCAGGGGAAGTGACTCCATACTCTTCGTGGTTGAACCAACCCCATTCGGCTACCACGACTTCGAGCTCTCCTCCCGGGTGGTGGCGGAACTGGGAATGCCCTGGGGGGTGGTGGTGAACAAGGGCGGTGAAGAGGGGAATATACCTGAACGCATAGCCCACCTCTGCCAGGAGCGGGGGGGAACCCTGCTTGCAACCATACCCTTCGACGAGGAGATAGCCAGGGGCTACTCCATGGGGTTACCCATGGTGGAGGCCGCACCGGGGCTGAAACCCCTATTCAGAGAGATGCTGAACCGATTGAGGGAGATGGCCTGAGATGGGCATCAGAGAAGTTGTGGTGGTTAGCGGCAAGGGCGGCACCGGCAAGACCACAGTAACCGCCGCACTGGCAACCCTGCTGAGAGAAGGGGTGGTGGTTGACGCCGACGTTGACGCCCCCAACATGCACATACTCCTTAAACCCCAGGTTAAAGAGAGCCACAGGTTCAAGGGGGGATTCGTGGCAGAGATAGACAAAGAGACCTGCCAGGGATGCGGAAAATGCCACGAGCTGTGCCGGTTCGAGGCCATAATCCCCCCTGCAAACGGCGAGAGCTACCAGGTGGACCAGGTGGCCTGCGACGGTTGCGGACTCTGCCAACTGGCCTGCCCCAGCGGGGCCGTTGCCATGGTGCAGAAAGAGGCAGGGTGGTGGTACCGCTCTGACACAAGATGCGGCCCCTTCTTTCACGCCTTGCTCAACCCGGGGGAGGACAACTCTGGGAAACTGGTCACCCAGATACGGACGGCGGCCAGGGAGTTCGCCCAGGGGCAGGGGTTAAAAAGGGTGCTCATTGACGGTCCCCCGGGAATAGGGTGCCCGGTGATCTCCTCCCTCACAGGGGTGTCTGCCGCACTGGTGGTGGTGGAGCCCACCCCCTCGGGGATGCACGATGCACGCCGCATCGTTGAGCTGGCCTCCACCTTCAACATCGAGCTACACCTGCTGGTGAACAGGTTCGACATAAACGAGGGCATCACCAACAAGATAGAGGGATGGTGCCGCGAGAGGGGAATCAGGCCGGCGGGCAGAATCCCTCTTGACCCCGAGATCCCCCGCCTGCTCTCAGAGGGCAAGACCCCCCTGGAGGCAGGGGGTAGAACAAGAGAGACCTTAGAGAACCTATACTTTCTACTCTTCGACCAGGAAGGGAGATGAACCATGGAGTGCAACGAGAAGAAGGGCATATGCAGCAGCTGCGAACACGCATCCAAGTGCAGTGCAGACGAGCAGAGACGACACCAGGAGGCCCTGCTGAAGAAACGTCTCGAAACCATACGGCACCGGATAATGGTGATGAGCGGCAAGGGCGGGGTGGGAAAGAGCACGGTCACAGCCAACCTGGCCAACCTGTTGGCAGAGAAGGGCTTCAAGGTGGGCGTGTTAGACGCGGACATCCACGGTCCCAACATTCCCACCATGCTGGGGGTAGAGGGACGAACCATGGGCATGAGCCCAGATGGCATAGAGCCCCTTGAGCTGCCCAACGGGCTGAAGGTGGTATCCCTGGGTTTTCTCATCAAGGACCAGGACACCCCGGTGATCTGGAGGGGGCCCCTGAAGATGGGGGTGCTCAGGCAGTTCCTGAGCGAGGTGAACTGGGGAGAGTTAGACTTTCTCTTCGTGGACCTGCCCCCGGGAACAGGGGACGAGCCCCTCAGCATAGTTCAGCTCATCCCCCACTTAGACGGGGCCATAGTGGTCACAACCCCACAGCACGTGGCACTGCTCGACTCCCGGAAGGGCGTAAGCTTCTGCCGCAAGGTGAACATAAAGGTTGTGGGCATAGTTGAAAACATGAGTGGCCTCATCTGCCCCCACTGCGGGGGCGAGATAGACCTGTTCAAGAAGGGTGGAGGAGAGAAGGCATCGGTGGAGCTGGGAGTCCCTTTCCTGGGAAGGGTACCCATAGATCCCGCCCTTGTGGAGGCAGGTGACAGGGGGCTGCCCTTCGTGACCATCTCCACCAAATCCCCATCGGCCCAGGCCCTGAACGAGGTGGGAGAGCGGCTACTAAAGTTCGTAGGTGAGAAGTGAGAACCGAAGATGGAGACCAAGTGAAAGTGCATAAGGTTCGCCCTTCTCTCTCTTGGGTGATTAGCGGGGGCAGTAAGGCACCCCGCCCCCGCATTTTTCCCTCGAAGATGGAGGTTTGAGATGTCTGAGACAATACCCAGATGCGCCTATTGCCAGACCAGGGAGTGTTACCAGGGCAAGGACTGCTTCAATATGCAGGAGGAGTCACGAAGGGCCTTTCGCGAGAATCCGGAGGACACAGAGCTCTCCAGGGTGGCCACGTCCATCGAGAGCGACGGGTACATGCAGTGGTGCAGGGTGCAAGAGGTGGTGGAGTTTGCCAGGCGCATGGGGTACGGCCACATTGGAATAGCCTTTTGCGTAGGCATGGTGAACGAGGCTAAGACCCTGCAAGGGATACTGGAGAACCAGGGGTTCAAGGTCTCCTCTGTCTGCTGCAAGATGGGTGGCATCGAGAAGGAAGAGCTCGATTTCAAGCACCTGCGCCAGGGGCGCTACGAGGCCATTTGTAACTCCATAGGCCAGGCATTGCTGTTGAACAGGGCCGGGACCGAGCTTAACCTGATAGTGGGACTCTGCGTGGGACACGACATTCTATTCACCCGGCACTCCAAGGCCCCGGTGACCACGGTGGTGGTGAAAGACCGGGTACTGGCCCACAACCCAGCAGGAGCCCTCTACTCCAACTACTACGCCAGAAACGTCTTCAAGAAAAAGGGCTAACCCACCGCCTCCATGGCCTCTTCAAGGGTGAACCTCTTCTCGTAAAGGGCCTTGCCCAGGATCACCCCGGTTATCCCCTCACCCTCCACCTCTTTCAGCCTTCTCAGGTCGTCCAACGAAGAGACCCCCCCAGAGGCGATGACGGGCAGGCGGGTTGAGCGAGCCACCCTCACCGTCTCCTCGATGTTGGGTCCCGTGAGGGCACCGTCACGGGAGATGTCTGTGTAGATGATGGCACACACCCCTATCTCTTGGCAGAAGGCGGCGAGGTCGGTGGCCATCACGTCACTTTCGCCCAGCCAGCCGTGGGTGGCCACCATGCCGTTTTTGGCGTCTATTCCTGCAATCACCCTGCCGGGAAAGCTCTCGGCTATGCGACGATCCTCGTCGGGCCTCTTCACAAGTATGGTGCCCAGAATAACCCAGCCAACCCCCGCGTCTATCAGCTCCCGGGCATCCTCTAAGCTGCGGATGCCGCCCCCCACCTCTATGGGCACAGGGGAGAGCCTGGCCAGCTCCTTCACCATACCCCGGTTGGGACTCGCCTCTTTGCCCCTGAAGGCCCCATCGAGGTCAACCACGTGTATCCTCTCTGCACCCTGACTGACCAGGTTCAGGGCCGCCTCCCTGGGGTCATGAAAATAAACCGTCTTCTCCTCTGCCCTGCCCTGGTAAAGCCTGACGCAGTTTCCGTCCTTCAGGTCTATTGCGGGAATAACAATCATCTCACCCTACCCTCAGATGTTCTCTGGAGACCACTGGGCGCAGACAGTGTTGTAGGCCACCTTCGACTCCTTCTGGGTGGCAAGGTAAAGGGTTTTACCGTTCAGCAAGACCGCGAGCTGCCCCGCCCCCTCCCCTATGTCGATCTGGGGCTCCCTCTCGTCCACCTGGGGCATGATGACCAGGGTGCCCTTACCCTCAATCCAAAGGGTTCCCCCTATTGCCTCGACCCTCTTTCTCTCTTCGCCCCAGAAGGCCACGAAGAGCGAAGGGTCGATCTTCACCATCCCCTCCATCTCAATCCTGATGGGGGCAGCAGGCTCGCAGGTGGGCAGGTCAACAGGGACGGTCTTGGCAGGCTCGCCTGAAGAGACCTTGGGGGGCGGGGGAACCTCCTTTGGGATCTCGGCGGCAAGGTCATGAAATCCCCCCTTCTCAAAACACTCCCTTGCCTTCTCGAGGTCTCCCCTCCCCCTGTAGGCGAGTCCCAGGGTAAGAAGCACGTTGGAGGCCTGTGGGTTCATGGAGTATGCCCTCTCAAGGGCCTCAATGGCGGCATCCAGCTTGCCCTGGTTGAATAGGGCCATTCCGTAGTTGTAGAGCACCGGGAAGGACGGCTCCTCCGCCTCTGCAAAGGGCCGGTAGCGTTGCTCTGCCTCTGCGTAGTCTCCCGCCTTCAAGGCAATAAACCCCAGGGTTCTCTCCCTCTCCTCTTCGTCCCCTATCTCCTGGGCAAGCCTCTTAGCCTCGTCAAAATCTCCCTTCTTGATGGCAACCTTGATCTCCTCTTTCATCCTTAGCTCCTTCAAATCCCCAAGGTGTCGAGACGGGACCTGGCCCACTCAACCACCCTCTCCACAACCTGTTCTACACTAAGAGCAGTCGTATCCAACTCCATTGCATCTGGGGCTTTCTTAAGGGGTGCGGTCTTTCTTTTGCTGTCTTGCCTGTCCCGCTCTTCCATCATGGCCTCTATTTCCTCCAGGGAGGGCAGTGGCGATACGCCCCTCTCCTTCAGCTCTTTCCAGCGCCTCATTGCCCTCTCCCTTGGTGAGGCAACCAGAAACACCTTCAGGGCCGCATCGGGAAAGACCACGGTGCCCATATCCCTGCCCTCGGCCACCAGCCCCCCCCTTTCGCAAAAACCCCTCTGCAGTTCCAAAAGGGCCTCCCTGACCCTGGGATGGGCGCTCACCTGGGAGGCGCCCCGGCCCATCTCCTCCGTTCTTATCTCTCCGCTCACGTCTGCGCCGTTCACGAAGACCCGGCTATCCCTCAACTCTATCCTCATCCCAGAGCAAAGCCCCGCCAGGCTATCCTCGTCATCCCAGGACACCCCCTGGCGCAGGGCCATCCAGGCCAGGGACCGGTAGATGGCACCGGTGTCCAGGTAGGTGAACCCCAACCTTTCTGCCACCATCTTTGCCACGGTGCTCTTACCCGAACCTGCAGGACCGTCTATGGCCACCACCCTCTTCATTCGAGACCTCCCAAACAGAGATGCCCTTTTCGGGATTGCCTTTCTACACCCCCTACTTATATATAAAGGGACAAAGGGGGCAAACGAGCATGGGTCTAATGGAGCGCAAAATAGAGAGATACATCGCAAGGGGGGCAATAAAAGGGCTCGAAAGCTACCTTGAGGTGAAGGGCAGTACCGGCTCTCCCCACAGCAGGGCAAGGGCCCTCTACCACCTGGGCAGGCTCCTCATGCTGCAGGGGAGGGAGGAGGACGCCCTGGCCGTAACCGAGGCGGGCCTGGAGCACGCCCCCATGAGCCACCCCCTACTCTTCTTGAGAATAAACCACCTCCTCGAATCATCAAGCCTTGACGAGGAGAGGCGCAGGTGGACCCAAGCAGTCTCACAGCCAGCAAAGCGGGAGATTGCCCACTTCGCAATCGGGGTGATCTCTCTCAGGCAAAACCGGGGAATAAGCGCCTACCGCTCGTTCACGAAGGCCAGGGAGAAAGGGGAACACCCTGGATGCCTGTGGGGATTTGCCAAGGTGATGCTCGAGAGCGGGGACACCAAGGAGGCAAAAAAAGTGCTTGAAAAGGCCAGCAGCAGGGCAGAGGAGTTTCCAAGGGTGCTGTTGGAACTCGCACCGATAGAGGCCAAAGAGGGGAAACCCAAGAGGGCCCTGAAGCTGCTGAGGGATTACGTATGCCTTGAGCCATTGGACAAGGAGGGCAGGGACCAGCTCTCCCACCTGCTGATTCACATTACCAGGGGAAGAGGGCCCATAAGGGTGCTGAGGAGACGGGAGGCCATGAGACACCTGCTGGCAATAGCCAACACCGCCCAGGTCTCGGTGGAGTATCTATGGATCTACCACATGCTGGCAAACATGTATCAGGCCAAGGGAGACCTGGCCCTGGCAAGCAGGTGGGAGCTCATAGCCCAGAAGACCTTCCTTGAGACGGTTTACACCCTCTACCAGGGTATGGTGAACAACGTGCAAGAGCCCATGCACGAGATGGCCGACATGCTGAAGAGCTTCAAGAGCACCTTAGAGGAGAAGGAGATAATCACGGCGGAAGAGTTCATGCGAAACTACCAGGCAGTAAAAGAGACTCGCATGCTCGAGGAGATGCTGAACGACGGTGACGACGAACAGTGATGACAACTGGTTACGAATAAGAGCAACTCTATGTCGGCAACACCGGTTGACAGGGCGCGAGGCCGGGGGGTATAGAGCTCTCGCTCTCCGGCGAGGAGAAGGGCGGTTAGCTCAGGTGGGAGAGCACTACCTTCGCACGGTAGGGGTCGCCAGTTCGAATCTGGCACCGTCCACCAGATAGGGGCGATTAGCTCAGATGGGAGAGCGCTCCCCTCACACGGGAGAGGTCACAGGTTCAAATCCTGTATCGCCCACCATCCATCCCTTATTGAGGTTGCAGGTTGATGACCGAGGCCCGGTACACATCCCAAGAGAAGGTGAAACTCAACAGAAAGACCTCCGACGGGGGGCTATTCGTGGTCTGTCCCAGGTGCAAGGCAGAGAACCTCTTCTCTGCCCAGAGGGTCTCGTTGTCATACAAACGGCCTTTGAGGTGCTGGAAGTGTGGGGAGCCCATAGAGGCAGGTAGAGACGATTCGTGATTTTTATCTGCCCCCCCTATTGCAAAGGCGAATATTCTTGGCTATAGGGAGAGCGAGAGTGGGAGCCACAGGCCTCGCAAAGGGACAGTGGCCTCACCGAAAGGTGTGAAGAACTCTTGTTACTTAGTGGAGAGAAGGGAGGATTTGGGGTATGACAAAGGCTGAGCTCATTGAGCTGGTGGCGAAAGAGGGGAATCTGACCAAGGCACAGGCCGCCAAGGCGGTTGATGCCATGCTGAAGGGGATCTCTGATGCCCTTTCCAGTGGAGAGAAGGTGACCATAGTGGGATTCGGTACCTTCTCGGTCTCACAGAGAGAGGCAAGAAAGGGCAGGAACCCACAGACCAAGGAAGAGATCACCATACCCGCCTGCAAGGTGCCCAAGTTCAAGGCCGGCAAGAAGCTGAAAGAGGCCGTGAACAAATAGGAAGGAACCAAAGGGCAAGAGGGAAAAGGGGGCGTTTTTGCGCCCCCTTGCCATATTCGCATCCCAGCAAGGGAGAAAGTGTCCCTTTGTAGCGGCCCACTGGCAGGTGACCGGTAAGGGTGGGTTGTTGTAAACCGGCTGTTGGTGGTCTATCTTTCTCTTCAGAAACCGAAAAATCGAGGAGGACCAGCGGCTGGTGAAAGGGCTATTCAAAGAGA
Organism: uncultured Aquificales bacterium; assembly: GCA_964593115.1. Taxonomy (GTDB): domain Bacteria; phylum Thermosulfidibacterota; class Thermosulfidibacteria; order Thermosulfidibacterales; family JALWSI01; genus JALWSI01. Next base: position 1,004 of record CAZQJB010000020.1, on the reverse strand, counting down.
ACCTTCCCGAAAAGATAGTCTCTGTTATACTTGCCCTGGCGCTGTGGGCCTACGTGACTGGCCAAGAGAAGATAGAGATGGGGTTCGTAGTGCCCTTGGAGACCACCAAACTGCCGCCCAACATAGAGATCACCTCTCCCCTGCCACGAAGCGTCACCCTCAGGCTAAAGGGTGCCCCTGGAAGGCTCAACTCTCTGAAACCATCAGAGGTGAGGGTTCTGCTCAACTTGAAAGACCTGACCCCAGGGGTTCATGAGAAACAGATAACATCCAACGAGGTTAAGCTTCCCGAGGGCATCACGCTGGTGAGGGTCACACCACCTTCCATAGAGATAACCTGCGACACATTGGTGGAGAGGAAGGTACCCGTGGTGGTGAAGTGGAGGATACCACCCCCACCCAGCTTGAAGGTGTCGGTGATCCCCCCAACAGCAAAGGTGAAGGGAGTTAAGGGCCTCATGGGAAAGATAAAGGCCATTGCCACCTATCCCCTGGAGCTGCCCAAGGGCAAGTTCGAAAAGAAGGAGCTCTCTGCACCCTTGGAGCTGCCCATCCCCGGGACCACGGGTATTCATCTCGACACCACAAAGGTGAAGGAGGTGGTGGAGCGGAGGTGAACCGTGGGCAGGATATTCGGCACAGACGGGATACGTGGCACTGCAAACATTGAACCCATGACGGTAGAGACCGCCCTCAGGGTGGGCAGGGCAGTAGGCTATCTCTTCAGGCAGGGTGGCGACAAGGGCAAGGTGGTTATTGGAAAAGACACCAGGCTCTCCGGCTACATGTTAGAGGGGGCCCTGGTGGCAGGCATCTGTTCAATGGGATCAGACGCCATACTGTTAGGCCCACTGCCCACCCCAGGCATAAGCTTCATCACCCAGAACATGCGGGCCGATGCGGGAATAGTGATCTCCGCCTCGCATAACCCCTACCAGGACAATGGGATAAAGGTCTCCACCGAGAAGGGCCTGAAGCTCTCTGACGCCTTGGAGGAGGTGCTT
>CAZQJB010000019.1:0-13528 GCA_964593115.1 uncultured Aquificales bacterium | reverse complement strand
GTGGAGAGGCCCCCCTCTTCGTGGAGCCCTGCAGCGTGGAAGAGGCGTTCAAGGCCCTGGGGATACTGAAAAACACCTCTTTATTGGGCTCTCTTTCTCGAGATGCATCAAGGGATAACGGGATCCCCCCCTGGTTCTCGTCACTGCTCGTCCTGGGCAAGGGGTCAAACCTGCTTCTCTGCGAGTCCGGCTTCTCCAGGGTTGTGCTGTCCACCGGGGGGCTCTCGTGGGTGAAGGTGGAGGGCGAGGGTAGGATAAGGGTGGGTGCAGGAACCCCGCTGCCTAAGCTGCTCGCCTTCTGCATAGAGAGGGGCATCTCTGGGCTCGAACCCCTGTCTGGTATCCCCGGCACCGTTGGGGGAATGGTGGCCATGAACGCGGGCTCCTTCGGGCGGACCATGGGGGAGCTGGTGGAAGAGGTGCTGTTTCTCACCCCAGAAGGGGAGCTTGCAGAACTGAAAGGTGACCAGGTTGAGTGGGGCTACCGGGAGAGCTCCCTGAAGGGCAGGGGGGTGGTGCTCGAGGTGCTTCTGAGGCTCCAAAAAGGGGACACCCATAGGATGAGAGAGAAGGTCGAGGGCTTCAAAGAACGGCGCCGGCGCAGCCAACCCCTGGAGTACCCTTCTGCAGGGTCTGTCTTCAAGAACCCACCGGGCCACTCTGCAGGGGCACTCATCGAGAAGGTGGGGTTGAAGGGCGAGAGATGTGGTGGTGCCGCAATTTCAGAGAAACACGCCAACTTCATCGTTAACCTGGGAGGGGCCAGGTGCAGCGATGTTCTGAGGCTTGTGGAGACGGCTAAGCGCCGCGTGTTCGAGGAGTTTGGTGTTATCCTTCAGGAGGAGATGGAGTATGTCTGCTGAAAGATGGTTCAAGGGATTGAAGGTTGGGGTGCTCATGGGTGGTCTCTCTGAGGAGAGAGAGGTGTCGCTGAAGACGGGATCTGCCATTGTGGCCGCCCTCTCAGAGGCAGGGGTTGACGTGGTGGGCATGGATGTAAAGAGGGACCTTGTGGAGGTGCTTCAAAGGGAGCCCATTGACATCGCCTTCGTTGCCCTGCACGGGACGGTGGGGGAGGACGGGGTTGTCCAGGGGGTGCTGGAGTACCTGGGAATACCCTACACGGGCAGCCGGGTACTTGGCAGCGCCGCCTGCATGAACAAGGTGGTCTCGCGCTGGGTTTGTGAGTCACAGGGGATACCCGTTCCAAGGGGCACGGTGGTGGACGCCTCAATGAGCCCCGTTTACGGGGGGCCCTCTCTCGACGAGCTGGGTATGCCCCTGGTGGTGAAACCGCCCGAGCAGGGCTCCACGGTAGGGGTGTCCATCGTGCGTGAGCAAGACAGATTGGCTGAGGCCATAGAGCTCGCCTTGAGATACGGGGATACGGCCTTGGTGGAGACCTACGTGCCTGGCAAGGAGCTAACCGTGGGTGTTCTGGGCAGTCAGGCATTTCCCGTGATCGAGATCAGGCCCAAGTCTGGTTTCTACGACTACAGGTCAAAGTACACACCGGGAATGACCGAGTACCTGGTGCCGGCCCCCTTGGACGAGGTGACCACCTCCCAGGTCCAGGAGCTTGCCGTCAAGGCCCACCTGGCCTTGCAGTGTCGCGGTGCAACGAGGGTTGACTTCAGGCTCTCGGACCAGGATGGGATCCCTTACTTCCTCGAGGTGAACACCATCCCGGGCATGACAGAGACCAGCCTGCTTCCAAAGGCGGCTGCCGTTGCAGGATACTCGTTCTCTGAGCTGGTTCTTGCCATACTGAAAGAGGCTTGGCAGAGGGCAAGTTCAGGATAGATGCTAAGAAACCAGTCGCTAAGTTAAGGCTGTTTCCTGATTCTCTGATTGGTTGTAAGTCGGCGAAAGGGGTTTCATTCGGTAGCTATGATGCGGTGCATACCTGGTGTTGGTACGAAGTACCGTGCGACATGTTACAAATATCGAGACCTGACCCTGTATTATGGCCCTTATTTTTACTTGAAAATATGCTAAGCATAGTTTCTCACCTGTTTTAACCAATCGGTGTTGCAAGGGTAGTATTGTTAAGGTTATTAGCTTGACAAGTCTGCTTATTGTTGTAGAATCGGGGAATGAAAGGTAAAAATCCTTTGCTAAATAGAGGTGAAATAATTTTCTATTGCTACTTGTGAGTTTGGTTTTCTTCTGTTATTTCCGAGGTTGGGAGAAGAGGAGAACCGCATGTTCTGGAGCAGGAACAGGGAGAATCCGCGTAGAAAACTGAGAGAGATGGCCCGCTCGGTCCCCAAAGAGACCTACGTTGGCGCCTTGGACATTGGAAGCCACATGGTGAAGGTGTTGATTGGTGTGCGCCGGGGCAAGGGCATAGAGATAAAGAGTGTTGGCACCGCTGAGTCTCCCGGCATCCATCAGGGAAAGATAAGGGACGTGGAGCGCACGGTGAAGGCCATCCAGTCTGCCGCCAGAGAGGCTGGTAGCCTGCTCGGAATAGATAGCATCTCTGGTATGCCCCCCATGGTGGTGGGTGTGGGAGGGGATTCCATTAGCGGGCTGTGCAGCTTTGGCCTCGCAGTGGTGAACGACGAGCAGATAACCGAAGACCACATCACCATCTCGTTGGAGACGGCTAATGCGGTTCAGCTTCCCGAGGGACACACCTTGATCCAGACGGTGCCCCAGGAGTTCGTGGTTGACCACCAGAGGGGGGTCCACAATCCCCTGGGCATGGTGGCGCTCAGGCTCGAATCGTGGGTCTATCTTGTTACTGCAAAGGCGAGCTACGTGAGAAACCTGCTGATATGCGCCAAGAGGGCGGGAATCGAGGTGGAGAGCATAGCCGCCATACCCGTGGCCGTGGCCAGGTCGGTGCTCATGGACGACGAGAAGGAGATGGGCTCGGTGGTGATCGATATCGGTGAGAACTTCACCAACCTGGTGGTTTTCCGCAGGGGCAAGCTCGAGATGGTGACCTCTCTTCCAAGGGGTGGATACGACGTTTTGAAGGGTCTCTCACAGGTGTTCCAGACCTCCCTTAGCGATGCCCGTACCCTCAAGGACAACTACTGGGAGCTGACTGAAGGGTACGGTGCCCAGGAAGAGAGGTTAGAGGTTCCCTTGAGGGGGGAAAGGGGATTTGCAAGCGTGCCCGTGAGGGAGGTGGAGTCTGTTCTCGAGAAGGAGCTGGAGGGCCTTTTTGACAAGGTGAACAGCTTTTTGGTGAACAGCAGGTGCAAAGAGGGCATAGAGGCTGGTGCAGTGGTCACCGGTGGAAACGCCAAGATAGAGATGATCACCCAGGTGGCCGAGAGGATACTCGAGATGGATGTTAGGGTGGGCAAGCCCCTGTTTGACGTGGATTCAAAGCTTGCGGTAACAATCAAGTCTCCACTCTACGCAACGGCCGCCGGGCTGCTATGCTTCAGCCAGGGCAAGGGCTCTTGCGGGTCGAGGGGAGAGGTGCTGAGAACAAGAAGAGGTGCGGTGAGAGAGGGGGAGCTCCCCATGGGGGTGAGGGTGGCAGGGTTTCTAATCTGAAGGAGGAAAGGCTGATGGCGCCCGAGGTTATGTACGACGAAGAGTTTATGCAAGAGGCCGTGATCAAGGTGATAGGCGTTGGAGGAGGGGGTGGTAACGCCGTTGCCAACATGATCCAGCACGGCCTCATGGGGGTAGAGTTCATCACCATAAACACCGATGCACAGGCGCTCAGAAACTGTCCTGCCCCTGTTAGGGTCCAAATAGGCTCATCCATGACCAAGGGTCTGGGTGCAGGTGGTGATCCCGAGGTGGGCCGAAGGGCCGCCGAGGAGGACGAGGCACGCCTGGCAGAGGTGGTCAAGGACGCCGACATGGTTTTCGTAACTGCGGGCATGGGAGGTGGCACGGGAACCGGGGCCTGTCCCATGGTGGCGAGGCTTGCCAGGGAGTCAGGGGCCCTCACGGTGGGGGTGGTGACCAAGCCCTTCGGTTTCGAGGGTAAGAAGAGAATGCGCAACGCCGAGATAGGCCTTGCAGAGCTGGAAGAAGAGGTGGACACCCTCATCGTGGTGCCCAACGACAAGCTCCTTCTCGTTGCAGATGACGAGACCAGTTTCGTAGAGGCGTTTCGCCTTGCAGACGACGTGTTGAGGCAAGGTGTTCAGAGTATTTCTGATCTCATCAAGACCCCGGGAATAGTGAACCTCGACTTTGCCGACGTGCGTGCAATCATGAAGGGCCAGGGCAAGGCGCTCATGGGAACCGCCACCGCTTCGGGGCCAAACAAGGCGAAGGATGCGGCCCAGATGGCCGTCTCCAGTCCCCTCTTAGACAACGTCTCTGTTGACGGTGCCCGTGGGGTGCTCTTGAACATCACCGGCAGCAAGTCAACCACCTTGAAAGAGGTGGAGGCTGCAGCCCATGTCATCTACGATGCTGCCCACGAGGATGCCAACATCATCTTCGGCGCCGTTTACGACGATACAATGGGAGACGAGGTGAGGGTGACCATTATTGCCACCGGCTTCACCGGCCGTTCCCCCAACCTGATGCCAGAGGAGATGGAGTCTGTTGTGGTGGGTGAAGAGGACCTTCCATCGGTGGACGAGGTGGTGAAGGTGCCCGCACAGGGGGCCACTGCCGATGATGCCCTCACCAGGCGAGAAGAGAGGTTCGATCCCTTAGAAGACCTCTCGTTGCCTGGGTACATAAGGGACTGAGGGAGAGCGTTCATCCCTTGATCTCGCGGCGCTGCTCCTCTCTCTGGGAAGAGTTAATAGAGGGCGAGAGGAGCATACTCCATGCCTGCAAAGGGGGTAGTCTCAGGGCCGCGGTGCTGTTTCCCTCCCAGTACCAGGTCGCCATGGCCAACCTGGGATTCCAGGTGGTTTACCGTATCCTTTCAGGGCATCCGGCCTGGCTGGTTGACCGGTTCTTTCTGCCCCCTCCAGGGATACGCCTTGGGCCCAAAGAGGAGGTTCCCTCCTTCGAGGGGCACCTTCCCCTGTCAGAGTTTCACCTGGTGGCCGCCTCCATCAGTTTCGAGAACGACCTGCTCAACCTGGTGAGGTTGCTGGAACAGGGGGGGATACCTGCGAGACGGGAGGAGAGGGACTCCTCTCACCCCTTCGTGCTGTTAGGGGGCATAGTACCCTCTGCAAATCCCGAGCCCTTCGCCCCCTTTGCAGACGCAATACTGGTGGGCGAGGCAGAAGAGTCGCTCTTCACCTTTCTCTCTATTCTCGAAGAGGGTTGGGACGACGAGCCACGACGCCTCCTCGAAAGGCTAAGCCAGGTGCCTGGGCTCTACCTGCCTGGGCTATACCGCTCGCTTTACGACGCCTTTGGCAGGTACGTTGGCATAGAGCCCCTTGGCGACTTTGTTATGCCAATACCAAGGGTGACCTGGAATACTTTCTCAAAAGAGGGTACCAGGTCTTGTGTCACCTCTTCGTCGTCCCACTTTTCGGGTATGGACTTGGTGGAGGTGTCCAGGGGATGCCCTAACCTGTGCAACTTCTGCATGGCAGCCCACCTGAACCGCCCTGTGCGTTTCGTGGAGAGGGATGTTCTATTTGCACACCTGCAGGATTGCGGAGATAGGGTGGGCCTGGTGGGCACCTCCATTTGGCCCCCTGGATACGTGGTAGAGGTGGTGGAGCAAGCACTTGCCCTGGGCAAAAATGTGTCCTTCTCCTCCCTTCGGGTGGATGCCCCACTGGCCCTTTTCGAGGCCATGAGAAGAGGCGGGGTGCTCAGCGCCACCCTTGGGGTCGAGGCGGCGTCTGAAGATAGGAGAGAGAGGGCGGGCAAGGCCTTCTCTAACCAGTTTCTCGAAGAGAGGGTGTTGGAGCTGGCCCGCATGGGATTCGAGAACATCAAGCTGTACTTCATGTTAGGTCTGCCCCCGCTGAACCTGCAGGAGGAGGTGGACGAGATGGTGGTGCTGGTGAAGAGGCTGGCCCACCTTCTGCGCTCAAACAGGCTTGGCACAAGGCTATCTGTCAGTGTGGCCTCCTTCGTGCCCAAGCCTCACACACCCTTTCAGAGAGAGCCCATGGCCGAGAGGGAGGCATTGAACCGGGCCATGAGGAGGGCGGAGAGGGCCTTGAAGTCCGAAAGGTCCATAGCCTTCACCTGTGAACTTCCCAAGTGGTCCATAGTACAGGGACTGGTCTCCCGGGGAGACAGGCTTGTGGGCGAGGTGCTTTACCGCGTGGCCATGGGAGAGAGCCTGAGGCGGGCCTTAGCTGCAAGTAACTGCAACCTCAACTATTACCTGCACCGCAGGCGCGGGCCTCAGGAGCCCCTGCCCTGGGAGATAGTGGAGGTGGACTCCTCAACCGGGCGGGTCACCTCTACTGGAAAGGTACGGTAGCCGATGATGTGCACCTGGCTTGCTTCGAGGCGCTTCTTCACGTGCTCCCACCTCTGGTCGGGCGGTATGGTGAAGACCAGCCTGTAGCAGGGTATCTGGCGGTTGAACCTTTCCACCACCGGGTTGAACCCGAGCTGGGCCAGGGCCAGCACCAGGGAGTCGCTGTTCTTCTCTTGCACGAAGGCCTGCACCGAGAGGTAGAGACCCTTCTTCTTTCTCTTCACCCAGAAAGAGAAGTGCTCTTGTATGCTGTCTGTTATCAGCTCTTTTGCCTTTCTTATCTCGGCCTTGCTCTTGAAGGGACCCACAAGCACCCGCCTGAAGGTGACCAGGGCCTTCTCTGAGCGCACAGTGGCGTCTTCGATACCCAGGGTTTTCAACACCTTCAGGGCCCTTGCCTTCTCCTGGGGCCGGTGGATGAGTCTCATCTTCACCTTGGTGACGGTTATGGTCTCTGTGGCCTTCTTCTTGACGCTTGTGTCCAGGGTGGGGATCAGCTTCTTTCCCTTCAGAAGTTCGCTGATGGCCTTCTTCTCTTCGGCAGACCTGTTGGCGGTCCTGTTCTCCACCGCCTTGATGGCAGGTGGGGGTGGGGGAACGTCCCTCACCTCCACCGTTGCCAGCAGCTTCTTCTCGAACTTAGAGGGTTGGGTGGCCTTCTCGGCCTTCTTCCCAGAGAGGAGCAGGTTTGCAGCCACCCCCGCGGCAATGAGCAGAATCGCCACCCCTGCCAGCAGGGGCCACTTGCTTGGGGTGGGATCTTTCTCCAGCTCGGTCACCTTTGCTGCCAGGGTGTCCCGTAGCAGGTTTACCGCGTATGGGGGGCGTTTCTCCATGTGCTAACTACTCCTCGGCCTCGCTCTTCGACTCCTCGATTATCTTCTGGGCTATCTGGGCAGGCACCTCCTCGTAGTGCGAGAGCACCATTGAGTATGTGCCCCGTCCCCCGGTGAGTGAGCGCAGCTCAGGGGCGTACCTGAGCACCTCTGCCAGGGGAACCAGGGCCTTAACCACCTGGTTCTTCCCCTTTGCCTCAACCCCCTGGATCTTGCCGCGCTTTGCGTTTAGCGAGCCCATTACGTCTCCTATGCACTCCTCGGGCACGATCACCTCCATGTCCATGATGGGTTCGAGCAGCACGGGCTTTGATTGTTCCACCGCCTTCTTGAAGGCCATTGAGCCGGCTATCTTGAAGGCCATGTCAGAGGAGTCCACTGGGTGGAACGAGCCGTCCACGAGCCTCACCTTGAAGTCCACCACAGGGTAGCCAGCCAGTATCCCGGTCATCATGGCCTCCCTGATACCCTTCTCAACCGAGGGTATGTACTGGCGCGGAATGGCGCCTCCCACTATCTCGTCCACAAACTCGAACCCCGCGCCACGGGGCAGGGGCTCCATCTCTATCCAGACGTCTCCGAACTGGCCGCGGCCCCCGGTCTGTTTCTTGTAGCGCCCTTGAACCCTCGCCTTGCCCTTGATGGTCTCTTTGTAGGGTACCTTTGGGGTCTGAAGCTCAACGTCAACCCCAAACTTCTCCTTCATCTTGTCCACTGTGACCTCGAGGTGCAACTGGCCGCGTCCTGCCAGGATAAGCTCCTTGGTCTGCTCGTGACGCTCTACCTGGAGCCCCGGGTCTTCCTCCATCAGCCTCTGCAAGGCGTTGCTTATCTTGTCCTCGTCTGCCTTGGCCTTGGCCTTGATGGCAGCCGAGAGAACAGGGGCGGGAAACTCGATGGGCTCAAGAAGCATGGGATTGGCGGGGTCGCAGAGCACGTCTCCCGTCTTGGTCTCCTTCAGCTTGGCAACCGCGGCTATGTCACCGGCGGGAACCTGGTTGACGGGCTGTTGCTCTTTGCCCACCAGGAAGAAGGGCTTGGTGAGCCTCTCCTTGGTGTCCCTTGTTACGTTGAGCACCGTTGTGTCCTCTCCCAGGTTGCCTGAGAACACCCTGAACAGGGTTATCTTGCCTGCGTAGGGGTCAGAGAAGGTCTTGAAGACCAGGGCCAGGAAGGGCTCTTCGGCAGAGCATGGCCGCTCCATCTCTTCTCCGCTCTCTGGGTGTTTACCCTTCACAGGGGGCATCTGGTCGGGGGAGGGCACCAGGTCCATCAGCGTGTCCAACAGCAATTGTGTGCCCATGTTATTCACCGCCGAACCGCAGAACAGGGGCACCAACACCCCGTCGTGAACCCCCTTCTTCAGGGCGGTGGTTATCTCCTCTGGGGAGAGATCGTGCTCTTCCAGGTACTTCTCCATAAGCTCGTCGTCGCACTCTGCCACGTCTTCCATGAAGCTCTCGTGCAGCTCCTCGGCCTTTGGTCGCAGCTCGTCGGGTATCTCCGTTACGCTCAGCTCACCGTTCTCGTAAAGGTGGGCCTTCAACGAGACCACGTCCAGCACCCCCTTGAAGCCGTCTCCCTCGCCCACGGGGTAAGAGAGGATCACCGGCCTCACCTCGAGGGTCTTCTTGATGTCTTCCAGCACCTCGTCAAAGTCGGCTTGCGACTTGTCCATCTCGTTCACGAAGATGAACCTGGGGATTCCCCTTCTAACCGCCTCGTGCCAGAGCTTGTCGGTCTGCACCCTGACCCCGTCCACTGCGGAGACCAGGAAGAGTCCCCCGTCAACCACCCTGATCACCCCTGCCGCATCGGTGATAAAGTTTGCGGTTCCTGGGGGATCGAGCAGGTTCACCTTTCTGCCCTTGTGGAAGAAAAAGGCCAGGGATGCACCCAGCGAGCGCCCCCTCTTCTGTTCTTGGGGATCGTAGTCCATGACGGTGTTGCCCTTCTCGACGCTTCCCATGCGGTCGGTCACCTTTGCATTGAAGAGAAAGGCCTCTGCCAGTGTGGTCTTTCCAACCCCTCCGTCTGAAAAGAGTCCAATGTTCCTGATGTCTGAGGTGCCGTATTTCTTCATAGACGAAACTCCTCTCCCCTTGTGGTCTTGTAAGATTGTGGGGCACATTAACACCCGGTTTTAAACCGGTCAAGATGCACCGCCTTGCGTTGCCAACCTGTTCCAAGGGTTGTAATGAGGGGGTGATGGGGTAGAGAACACGAAGAAGGCAGCGAGGAGGAGAGATGTTGAAGGAAGAGAAGAGGGTTACTGTTAGCCTGGGCAAGAGGGAGATCTTGTTGTTCTCCATCGCCTTGCTCATAACCTACGGGCTCGTGTTTGCATTCGGGGTGGAGTTTGGAAAGAGCTGGATGCGCAGCCTCTTGGAGTCCCAAGAGATGGCCTCTGCCGGCACCCCTGCGGCGGGAATCTCTCCCGTTACGGTGAACAAGGGTCCCGTTGGGCCCGAAAAGGCCCAGGTGGAGAAGCCCAAGGCGCCTGTGATCGAGGTGAGGCCCAGGGTGGAGAAGCCCGAAACCCCGCCCCCGGTGGCAGAGGGGGGAGAGCCCCCGGTGGAGACCCCAGAGACTGCGGCCTCGAAGGTTGAGACAAAGGCCGAAGAGGTGAAGAAGGCCGCAGAGAGCGAGGCAGAGAAGGCGGTGAGTGCCGTTGCCTCAGGGGCTAAGAAGGCAGAGAGAAAAGCGGTCTCCTTGGTGACCAATGCCCAGCACCAGGCCCCGAAGGTTACTCCCAAGGCGGTGCCTGCTCCAAGGCCCGCTGCAACCAAGAGTGCCCCTGCCAGGCTGAAAGAGAAGGTGGCACCCCACCACGTTGTAGGTGGTGGTTACCTGGTGCAGGTGGGTGCATTCAGCAAAGAGGCCTCTGCCAAGAGCCTGGTGAAGAGGTTGATGTCCAAGGGTTACCACAGCAGCATGAGCAGGGTGAATAGAAAGGGAAAGACCTTCTACAAGGTGTTCGTGGGCCCCTACGGCTCAGAGACCTCTGCCCGGCACGCCATTGGCCTGCTCAAGAAGAGGGAGAGGATAACCGGCTACCTGGTTGCTCCCAAGAGGTAGGAAGGCGCAGCCTCGATCCTCGTGGGGCCGCCATGTGAGACTGGGTGGTCAGGCGATGGGCTTCAATACCCGTTGGCTCCATGCCCGCAGTGCTCCTTCTCCTGGCCCTGGGGGCTCACCATCCTCCGCCACCCCCGCCGCCTCCTCCACCTCCAGCACCGCTTCCTCCACCAGATGCGGCGGAAGAGATTGAGCTTGAGATGCCGTGGGAGAACTCCGCTGCCCTGAAACCACCGGTGCCGTGGTACCACGAGGGCGAGTAGCCAGTGGCCTGAAGGATGGGATCGAACACCTTGCCCCAGCGCTTCTCCTCCCCGAAGATAACGGCGTAGGGCAGGAACCTCTCGAACACCCCTGGCAGCTCGTCGTCTCCGTACATTCGCCTGAGCCGGTCTGCCTCTACCGTGGCGATGAACTCCTTCAGTCCTGCCAGCCTCCATGTGGTCTCTTTGCCCTTCTTGGTCTTGGCGCCTATTCTCTTGGTGCTTAGCCTCATGGCCTGCACCCCGACCAGGGCGTTAAACAGCAGTAGCAACGGTTGGGGTGGTATCTCCACCATGGGGAGCTGCCTGGGAAGCACCGCCCGTGAGGTTATCATCAGCCCGAAGTTTAGGGGCAGAAAGATGAGAAAACCCAGAAAGGACGCAAACACCCTTACCGGCGTGAACATGAGAGAGAAGTAGCCTTTCTGCTGCAGGTTGCGGTAGATCACCTTGCTAAGGTGTTTGTAGAGTGACGAGCCCAGGTGCAGCATCACCATCTCCTTTACGGTGATGCTGCTGCGTGGCCCCGTGGCATCTCCTGAACCCAGTGATCTCATTAGTGCCTGCCAGGCCTCTTTCATACCCGAGTGCCCGGTCTCTTCCACCTGCCTCTCCACGTGTTCTCCCAGGTTCACCCCGAACACAGTCGAGATGATGATGGCTTCGTAAGGATCGAGATCCTCATCGGGGTCTTTCTTCAGCGTTAGCCTGTAGTCAGAGGACGAGAAGAGGCTTTTTTTATCCTTTGTCTGCTCTATCCTGATGTATCCCTTATGGGCCAGCGAGATGAATGCGGCGGTTATGTCCCTGCCGTCTAGGCCGTTGTCTATCAGCACCCCTGCCTCGAGTATCCCTATCTCTTCTGGGGGATGGTAGAAGACCGCCTTGGCCTTTCCCAGGGACAGGGTGGAGCTGGTGTACCAGAGATAGCCGATGAGCAGCACCGCGGCTATCCAGGCCATGACGAAAATGTTGAACAGCCGTCTCTTCTTCTCGAAGAGGGTGTCATGGATCACCGTCTCCTTCACCATGGGCGGAGTCCAGTTCACCCCCAGGGTGAGCGCCTGGTGGTCCATGAGCACGGGCTCTTCCATCACCAGGGTGTTGCCCTGCCTAGTCAGGCTGGTGCAGCTTTCGGTGGAGTGGTAATGGCCGTGGTAGCATCTGGTGCCGGTTATTCTCACCTCGTCGGGCAGGTGTAGCTCGGCGTGAACATCGTGAAGGGGCAGGTTCCACCCGGTTCCCACCAGGTTCCAGAACAGTCCCTGTACCTCTTTTGAGACCCTGAGCACCGCACCGGTCACCCTGTAACTGATGCCATAGCACAGGTTGCCTTTTACTGTATGATGGGGGTCTCCTATCTTCACGAAGAGGATTCCGTCTTCGTTTCTCACCGTGTAGCGGTGTGGGGAGCCACCGGGCAGGCAGTTGTAGATGTTTAGCTTGTCTATCTTCACTGCCCGGCGCTTTCTGGTGACCGGGTCAATGAATCCCTTGGGCACGTACCTGTAGATGCCGTGGTGGGGGGTAGAAAAGTTTACCTGGTACTCCTTGGTGACCCATAGATTCCCTTCAAGGTCGAGCCTTTCGCTTATTTTCACCCTGGTGATGCTCATTCCCCTTGTGGTTATCCCCAGGGCAGGGGTAGAGAGCAGGGCCGACAACACCACCGCCCAACCCAGAATCACCAGAACTTCGAGCCTTTTTTTCATTCTGCCTGCCCCTTGAAACCTGCAAACCCGTATCTTCTCACCACCCTAACCCAGAAGGAGCGTGTTTGCAAGGCGGTGAACAGGGTTTATACTTCCGCCACTCCAGGAGGAAGAGAGGAGGAGTGGGCCATGCCAGTGAAAGAGGAGCTTCTTGAGATTCTTGCCTGCCCTAAGTGCAAGGGAGAGCTTGAGTACCAGCGAGAGAAAGACGTTTTGATTTGCCGAAGATGCCGGCTCGTTTACCTGGTGAAAGAGGATATCCCCATAATGCTCGTGGAGGAGGCTGTGCCACTGGAGAAGTGGGAGGGCTGAACCTTGGTCATAGACGTTCACACCCATTGCGGTGACTTTTGCCAGTGGAGACCCCAGGTGAGGGAATGGGTGCGCAGCATGAACACCGACCTGTCTCCCTTCGGTGACGATGGGGTTCTCAGGCGCGAGGCTTTTCTGGCCATGATGGACAGCGTAGGGGTGGACGTGGCGGTGGTGCTGGCCGAGGTGGCCCCTGCGGTGAGCGGTACAGTAACAACCGGCGAGACAATAGAGTTCTGCAGTGGGTGCGAAAGGCTGATTCCCTTTGCAAGCATAAACGTTCACCTGTCAAAAGAGCCTGCCCGGGAACTGGAAGGGTACATCGAGAGGGGGTGCAGGGGGCTCAAGATCCACCCTGTGCACCAGCTCTTCTACCCCAACGATCCCCGGGTTTATCCCCTTTACGAGGTGGCGCAATCGGCGGGGATACCGGTGATGTTTCACACGGGAAGCTCCCTCTTTCCCGGTGCCAAGATCAAGTATGGAGATCCCATCTACCTGGACGAGGTTGCCGTGGACTTTCCGCGCCTCGAGATAGTAATGTCCCACGGAGGCAGGGGTTTCTGGTACGAGAAGGCCGCCTTTCTGGCAAGGATACGCCCCAACCTTTACATCGACGTGTGCGGACTCCCCTCTCACAGGTTGCTTCAGCTCTATCCCCGACTTGAGAGAGACGCCAATAAGTTTCTCTTTGGTAGCGACTGGCCCGGGGGTGACATGAAACGCTCTTTAGACGGCTTCTTGTCTCTTCCCATATCGGACGAGGCGAAAGAGGCCATTCTATTCCGCAACGCGAGCCGTATCCTGGGCCTGGACTGAGACACAGCAAGAGACAGGGCGCCCCAAGGGCGCCCCGCTTACCTCTTCGTTCTAATCCTCGCTGTTATGCTTATTCTTCGAATCGCGTAGCGATCTCCACCAGCCTCTGCGACAGGTCTGCAAGCTGGGTGCTGGCGTTCACCGCCTCGGCGGCGCTGCGGGCGGTCT
>CAZQJB010000018.1:0-13673 GCA_964593115.1 uncultured Aquificales bacterium | reverse complement strand
GAATAGTGATCTCCGCCTCGCATAACCCCTACCAGGACAATGGGATAAAGGTCTTCACCGAGAAGGGATTGAAGCTCTCTGACGCATTGGAGGAGGTGCTTGAGAGGCTAATACTCAGCCGAGAGATAGACAGCATACGCCCCACGGCCCAGGCCATAGGCAAGGCATACCGGGTGGACGACGCCGTGGGCAGGTACATAGTTCACCTGAAACAGACCTTTCCCGCCCACCTCTCGCTTGACGGTCTAAAAGTGGTGCTCGACTGCGCCAATGGAGCCACCTACAAGGTGGCTCCAATAGTCTTCTCAGAGCTGGGGGCAAAGGTAGAGGTGATGAACAACACCCCAGACGGCAGTAACATAAACCTTGGCTGTGGCTCTACCCACCCTGACCAGCTACAGGATGCTGTGGTCAAACACGGGGCAGATGCGGGCTTCGCCTTTGACGGGGACGGGGACAGGGTGATCATGGTGGACGAGAATGGCAGGGTGCTCGACGGAGACTACGTGCTCGCCATCTGCGGCACCGCCATGCTGGAGAAAGAGAGGCTTAAGCACAAAACCGTGGTGGGCACAATCATGAGCAACAAGGGCTTAGAGCTCTCCCTGGAAAGACAGGGGGGCACCCTTGTGCGCACCGGGGTGGGAGACAGGCTGGTATTCGATGCCATGCAGCAGGGTGGGTACGTGCTGGGAGGTGAGCCCTCGGGCCACATCATCTTCTCCCACCACGCCTCCACAGGTGACGGAATCGTCACCGCCCTCCAGGTGCTCTCAATCATGGTGGAGGAGGGCAAGGCCCTTTCGGAACTGGCAAGGGTGCTAAAAAAGTTTCCACAGGCAGAGAAGAGCATACCGGTAGAGAAGAAACCACCCCTTGAAGAGATCGCGCCCATACAGAACGCCTTGAGAGAGATAAGGGATGCTTTGGGAGACCAGGGCAGGATAGTGCTGAGGTACTCTGGCACCGAACCAAAGATACGCATAATGATAGAAGGGCCATCAGAAGAGACCCTCATGGGTCTCATGGCAAGGATGGAGGAGGCCATAGTCTCCTCTCTGGGATAAAGGAGGTGAGGTATGCCTGTTCTTCTGGGAGTGAACATAGACCACGTGGCCACGGTGAGGGAGGCCAGGGGTGGACGTGAACCCGAACCCGTGGCAGCAGCGGTGCTGGCAGAGCTGGGAGGGGCGGATGGCATCACCGTCCACCTCAGGGGTGACCGCAGGCACATCAAAGAGAGAGACCTCTTTCTCTTGAAAGAGGTTATCGCCACCAGGCTGAACCTTGAGATGGCGGCCACCGCCGAGATGGTAAGAATAGCCAGTAAACTCAAGCCCCACTCATGCACCCTGGTACCCGAAGAGCCAGACGAGCTCACCACCCAGGGGGGGCTCGACGTACTCTCCCACAAGGAGAGCCTGGCTCAGGTGATCCACGAGCTCAAAGAAGCGGGAATAGTGGTGAGCATATTCATCGACGCCGACTCTGCACAGATCAAGGCCGCAAGGGAGGTTAAGGCCGATTTTATCGAGATCCACACCGGTGTCTATGCAGACGCCAAAGACGAGGAGACCCGCAATGCAGAGCTTCAACGCATAATAGAGGGGGCACGCCTGGCCCAGAACCTTGGTATCAAGGTGAATGCCGGCCACGGCCTCAACTACCAGAACGTGAAACCCATAGCAGAGATCCCCGGCGTGGTGGAGCTCAACATAGGACACAGCATCGTGTCCCGTGCTGTGCTCGTGGGACTGGAGAGGGCGGTACGGGAGATGAAGGCACTTCTGCCATGAGCAAAGCAGAGTTATTATTCTTAACTGGATTAGGGTCTGGTCTTTCACCATGGGCACCTGGAACCATGGGCACCCTGGTTGGGGTGATACTCTACCTGCTCTTCTTGAAAAACGTGCCCACCTTGCTCTACCTGGCAATAACGGTGGCCCTGTTCTGCATAGGGGCCAAGGTGGCCAACAAGGGTGAAGAGGTGTGGTTAGAAGAGGACAGCCCTTCAATCGTCATCGACGAGGTGGTGGGCCTATTCGTGGCTATGACAGGGGTATCCCCCTCATTCTGGAGCGTTGTGTTAGGTTTCATGCTATTCAGGCTATGGGACATCTGGAAACCCTTCGAGTGGATCGAGGAGCTTCCCGGTGGCTGGGGAGTGATGGCAGACGATGCCCTTGCAGGCATACTCACTTGCGTAATGCTTCACCTCATGTTCTAATATGCACGCTAAAGGGGCGTGAGTGCGGTAGATACTCCACGAAAAGGTGGTGATTGAGGTAAGGGGATACAGGGCACAGGGTATCGTGGTGGTTCTGGCGCTGCTGATGCTGGCGCTGCTTTCCGGGGCCTCTTGGGCATCTTCGGGAAGGGTGGCCATCTCTGCCCGAAGCCTTGCCCGTGTCGAGGCGCAGCACCTGGTGATAGCCAGGGGAGATGTAGAGATACACTACCAGAACGTAACCCTTCTGGCAGACGAGGTGAGGCTTCACACCGACACCAAGGACCTGGTGGCAACGGGCAACGTGGTGCTCAAGGAGAACAAGGGCAGTCTTGCCTGCGACAAGCTGGAGTTCAACCTGGACACGAAGAAGGGCGTGGCCATGCGGGCCAGGGGCTTCTTCTCGCCCTTCTACTACCTCAAGGGCCAGGAGATAAAGAAGGTTGGCCCCAAGAAGTACGTGGTAGAGCACGGCAGCTTCACCACCTGTAAAGGCTGCGCCAAGAACCCCAACAAGTCTCCAGACTGGAGCTTCAAAAGTTC
Organism: uncultured Aquificales bacterium; assembly: GCA_964593115.1. Lineage (GTDB taxonomy): Bacteria > Thermosulfidibacterota > Thermosulfidibacteria > Thermosulfidibacterales > JALWSI01 > JALWSI01. The sequence goes on along the minus strand of CAZQJB010000018.1, from coordinate 10,903 downwards.
ACACATGGTGGTGGAGCTGGGACGCTCGGCCACCATAACCAACATGAGCGGATGGATAAAGAAGATTCCCGTCATCTACACCCCCTACCTCAAGATACCACTTCAGAACGAGAGAAAGACCGGTTTTCTCATACCACGGGTGGGATACAGCAAGACCAAGGGGGCCTTCGTGAAGATACCCTTCTACTGGGCCATATCAGACTACCAGGATGCCACCTTCACCCTCATCCCCTACTCTAAGGGTTCCATCAGGGGCAAGGCAGAGTACAGGTACAACCTGGAGACAGGGAAGGGTTTTCTCTCTTACGACTACATACGGAAAGAGAGCGAGCGCACCCAGTGGAGCCTGTGGTACAACCACGACCAGAGGCTCCCCATGGGGTGGAGACTTCTCGCCAGCGCCGACGTGCAGAGTGACAACGAGTACAAAAAGGAAGACCAGGATAACTTCGAGAGGAGAAGCCAGCAGTTCTCAGACTCCTTCGTGATGCTGAGCAAGAGCTGGGGAAACAACTACCTATCGGGAGAGTTCAGGTACAAGGAGGATTTAGAGAACAACTACGGTGAACGCACCATCAAGATGCCCGAGATAAAGTACTCGCTAATCGACAAGAAGCTGGGAAACACCCCCTTATTCGCAAACATCGACGCCTCCTTCCTCCATTACAGCAGAAGGCAAGACTCTTCAAAGATAGACTGGCAGCTCTCGAGACTCGACTTTCACCCCCAGATAGCCCTGCCCTACAGCCCAAGGCCATGGATCTCCATCACCCCCTACTACGGATTCAGGGAGACCGTTTACACCAAGAGGGTATCCTCTGACGGTAGCATAGAGAAGGGCACCATCACCCGGTCCATCTACAATACCGGGGTCACCCTGCGCGGACCCCTTGCCCAGAAGTTTTTCCAGTTCAGGGGCACGAGGATAAAACACTACCTGGTGCCAGAGATAAGGTACAGCTACATACCAAGGGAGGACCAGAAAGACATCCCAGAGTTCGACGAGATAGACTACATCAAGGGAGAGAACAAGATAAACTACTCACTAACCCAGTACCTCTACGAGATGCACGGAAAGAGCAGCATCGTGAAAAGGGCAAAGCTACGGGTCGAGCAGGAGTTCTACATCGACAAGGCACGAAGCGACCACCCCAGCAAGAAGGTGTTCTCTCCCGTACGGATAAACCTTGACACCAATCCCCTTACAGGGGTGGAGTGGAACCATCAGCTAACCTACGGGGTGTACGGAGAGGGGGTGACCGAGTGGGACACCCAGCTCTCCCTGCATCCTCCTGGAAGGATCTGGGGAGTCAGCGGCAGTTACCACTACAGCAAGGACCCCGACGAGAAGTTTCTCATTGTAGAACCATCCCTTGTGCTGGGCCCCATGTCCCTGTGGGGTGCCCTGAGATACGACGCCGAACACAGCTACATGGCAGAGAGAGAGGCGAGAATAACCTGGCACAGCGAGTGCTGGGAGATATCCATCTCGTACCTCTCGGTGGACAACAGGGGTAACGACGCAAAGGACGAGACCAAGATCTCGTTCCTCATCACCCTGAAGGGGCTGGGAACCATAGGTCGAAAGCGGTGACCCAGGGCAGAAACTGCGGTTTTCTCAAAAGCACTGCACTTCTTATATGTTCGATTAGCCTTGTATATTCGGGATATTTAATAGGGTTGGGTCTTGCTAAATACAAAGTAACGGGTAAAGGCTGCGCCGAAGAGGCACACGCCCTCCCCTCTCCCAAGGTGCTTCATCTTATCTCAATGGGCCAGGAGAGAAGTCTGGGCGACCTGTTGATGGTGAAGCTGGTGCTCTACATCGGGGAGAAAGGCGTTAGGCAGGTGCCCATAGACTACGTGATGGGCTCATTAAAGAACGTGGCAGCAATGGATCCCACCGACCTCGAGCCCTACTCCTTCGCCTTCTACCTCCTCTCTTTCAACAAGAGGGCCATCCCTAAGATTATTGGCTTTCTGAAAGAGGGGATGAGAAGGCAACCCACCCAGTGGAGGCTGCCCCTCTGGATCTCCCTTCTTTACAAGTGGGAACTGCACAACACCGAGCTTGCCCGAAGGTGGGCCATGGTGGCTGCCTGGTATCCCAATGCACCTCCCCACGTGAAGAGGCTTCCAACCTACCTACTCTACAAAGAGGGCCGCTACGGGACCGCATTGGAGATGCTGGTCTCCCTCTACGAAAGCTCAAAGAGCGAGAGGGAGAAGGAGATACTGGCAAAGAAGATAAAGCTCATGAAACAGCTGCTGCTATTGAACCGCCTGGTGCAGAGATACCGACTTGCCTACCACCGGTTCCCCAATTCGCTACAGGACCTTGTGGGAGCGGGCCTACTCAAGGCTATCCCTTCTCCCCCCTATCCCAACAGGAGATACGTGCTGAACAGAGAACACCACCGGGTGGTGCTGGAGGGGTGGTGAAAAGGCTGAATACGCCAATATGCGCCATGGCTCTCGCCGCAGTCTTGCTGGCCATGGGAACACCCGCATGGGGAGAGGTGAGACCCATGGCCATGGTGAACGGGGTCTCAGAGATCTACCTAACGGGCACAGACAAGGTCAGGTTCCAGGTAAGTGCCACAGGAGAGGGCAGGGTGGAATGCTGGGTGGCCATCTATTCTCCATTCGGTTGGTTCTCTTACAACATGGGCAACGCAACCTGGACCGCTGGCCTGGGAAACCCTTGGGGAGGAGAGCTGTCAGGGGTCCCCCTGCACACCGTGCTGGAGGTGAAAGGACTTCCCCAGGGAGACTACTACCTCTTCTTCGCGGTGGACCAAGTGTTGAACGGAGAGATTGACAGCGACCTTAGATACTCCATGGCAACCCTTCACGTGAGAAGTGTATGGAGACCCGGGCCTGGCACCACCTGGCAGTGGCAGCTCACGGGGCCGTTGGACCTATCTTACCAGGCCCAGGTGTACGACGTGGATCTCTTCGACACATCAAGGGATACAGTAGAGCTGCTACACAGCCTGGGGAAGAAGGTGATCTGCTACGTGAACGTAGGGGCGTGGGAGGATTGGAGGCCAGACGCAAACCTCTATCCCCAAAGGGTGATAGGAGACAAGATGGAGGGTTGGGAGGGAGAACGGTGGATAGACATAAGGCAGATATCCCTGCTCGAACCAGTACTGACAAAGAGGCTGAAACTGGCTGTTGAGAAGGGGTGCGATGCCATAGAACCAGACAACATCGACGGATACACCAACGAGACCGGATTTCCCCTCTCTTACCAGGACCAGCTCAGGTTCAACCGGTGGATCGCCTTGGAGTGCCACCGTCTCGGCCTGTCTGTGGGCCTCAAGAACAACCTAAAACAGGTGAATGACCTGGTGGACCACTTCGACTGGGCCCTCGACGAGAGCTGTTTCCAGTACGGAGAGTGCCCATTGCTTCTCCCCTTTGTGAAGGCGGGCAAGGCGGTGTTCGGGGTGGAGTACCAGGGAGAACCCCAGGAGTTCTGCCCAAGGGCCAATGCCATGGGCTTCAGCTGGATGAAGAAGCACCTCGACCTCGATGCCTGGAGGTACGCCTGCTGGGAGCATAGATGACGGTAGAAGACATATCCAAGATACTCTTGGTTAGACAGGATAAAATAGGGGACCTGGTCTTGATTACTCCTGCGATACAGGCCTTGAAAGAGGCCAATCCATCCATTGAGATCTGGGTGCTTGCCAGCCCCTATGCCTCACCTGTGCTCATGCACAACCCCCACTTGAAGGGGATAATACACTGGGATAACAACACGGGAGAGACCATCGACACACTGAAAGAGAAGGGTTTCGATGCCGCCATTCTCTTCTTTCCCACCCTCAAGGTGTCGTGGGCGGTCTTCAGGGCCGGTATCCCCACAAGGATAGGAGGAGTATTACGTCCCTACTGGTTCCTGTTCACACACCTGGTACCCATGCACCGTTCGCGGCACGAGAAGAGGGAGTGGGAGTACAACCTCGATGTCCTGGCCCCCCTTGGCAGTTTCAACAAACACCGGCCAAGGCTCTACCTGTCAGAGACGGAAAAGGCCTGGGCCAGGCAGTGGTGGGGCAAAAAGAGCCGTGGCAAGGGCCTGGTGGGCCTCTACCTGGGAGGGGGAAAAGAGATACGCTGGCCGGCAAAAAGTTTCGTGGAGCTTGGGAACCTGCTGGAGCAGCATGGTTTTCGTGCCCTCTTTCTGTGGGGAAAGGGAGAGGAGCCCCTGGCGGAAACGGCAAGGGCTGCGGGATTCACCGTGGCCCCTCCCACCACCGTAAGGGAGCTGGCATCCCTGCTCGCCCTCTGCGACGCGGTGGTCACCAACAACACCGGCCCCATGCACATGGCGGCGGCGCTGAACAGGCCCCTGGTGCAGATATTCGACCCCAGGCACGCCTGCTCCCCCAGGCGCTGGGGACACCAGGGCAAGGGCCGAAGGATACTGATGCCACCGGTACCCCCTTGCAAGAGGTGCTCAACCAATTGCATCCACTACAACTGCATGGAGATGCTCACCCCGCAACAGGTTTTCACGGCGGTGAGGGAAGTGGTAAGTGAGGCACATGAAGAGCGGTAGGCTACGGCTCGTCTGGGTGATGCCATTCGTGGTAGGGCTATTGATCGTGGGGTTCATGCTGCTCTCTCCACTGCTAATCTCTGGGGCCATCGAGAAGTTCCACGTGAAGACCCGGGCCGTTGAGGCAATAGAGCGCCTCACCGGGGGAGAGGCCAGCATAGGCAGGGTCTCAGCCGCCCTCTTCCCTGTTCCCCACATGGTGGTTAGCCAGGGCTACGCCGCCATCCCGGGAAAGCTCCAGGTGAGGGTGAAGAAGGTGGATATCTACCCCCGCATGCTCTACCTCTTGCAGGGAAAACTCTTGCTCTCCTCCCTCACCATCGAGGGGGCCCAGGCCCAGGTGGTTATCGCCAAAGGGCACGGCAGCTCAAGGCCAGCTAGGCTCAAGTCACTAAAGATACCGACCCTATGGTTCGCACTGCCCCCCCTGAAGAGCCTCTCGCTGAAAGGGTGCAAGGTGGCCCTGCTCACGGCCACCGGAACAAAACCGTTCCTTGTGCTATCGCCCCTCAACCTGAAGGCCTCACTGCGCCACAACAGGCTCAAGCTGAAGCTACGGGTACGCACAAATCACCAGGAGGAGCTAACAGCCGACGGCAGGGGCGACCTGCTTCTGAACCAGGCGCACGCCCACCTGCTGGTCTCGAACCTTCAACCCCACCTCTGGATAAGGCAGCTTGGCATCTCGCCCCCTGAGGAGTTCAGGAAGGGGATACTAAACCTGGACCTTACGGTTGAGAAGCGGGGAAAGACCATATCGGTCCAGGGCACCACCAGCATTCCCTCCCTCACCTTCAAGACCAGGGAGACGCCAAAAGCGGTGACGGTCTCGCTACCCAAAGCGGCTGGAGAGTGGAAGATGGACGAGGGAGGATGGACCCTGAAGGTAGGAGAACTCAGGTTGAAGTATCCCCCTGCAGAGGTGAGCATCACCGCCAGCAAGCAAAGAAGAGGCGGCAGGCGCCACGCCAGCATAGTGATGCATGCCTACCGCCTCGACCTGGGCGCCCTCAGGAGGTGGCTGAAACAGGTGCCCCCGGTTTACCACCACCTTCACAACCTCTTCGACATCGTACACTCCGGCACCGCCAGGGACCTCACCGTGGGATTCAGTGGAGAACGGTTCAGCGAGATCTCGCACATAGAGAGGCTCACCATCGACGGCAAGGTGGAGAACGCCCTTGTGATGATACCAGAGGTGAAGCTGCCAGTAAGGGAGGTGAGCGGCTCCCTGCACATGGAGAACGCCACCCTCACAGGAAAGGGGATAGAGGGAAGGTTCCTCTCCTCCACCAGGGTGACAGGGTGCAGGTTCTCACTGCTCACATTGAAGGTGAAGAACCAGATGCGCCCATTTCACATCCAGCTCGACGCCCACGGCAACGACACCATGGCAGACCTTCTGCCTGTGCTTAAACGGGTGATCCACGAGAAGGGGATACTACAAGAGCTGGGCAGGATGAAGGTTCAGGGCTCGGCAAGGCTCCACCTGTACCTGGGAGAGTACCTTAAAGACCTGCACCCAAGGGCTGAGCTGAGCAACATAGAGGGAAGGGTTGACTACGGGGCCATCCCATTCCCAGTGGAGTTACATGGCGGTGAGGGAGGGTTCTACAACAGCACCATCTGGTGGCGGGGTATTAGCGCCACAGTGGACAAGATCAAGGTCAAAACCATATCGGGGGCGCTCTCCCCCCTGCACGGCAATCCCAACCTGCAGGTGAACGAGCTCAGGGCCACCCTGGATATGGGACAACTGCTCTACTGGCTAAACCATTACCCGGTACTTAAACCCTACACCTCAATATTTCCCACCGCCAAGGGAATGGTGGAGGTTGAAGACGGCACCCTCAAAGGCCCCCTTCTTCACCCCCACAGATGGAGGTTCACCCTGGTGACCAGGCCCAGGGTGTTCAGTTTTGGCTTCGCCCTGCTGCCCTTTCCTGTAACACTTGACGGTGGACACCTAACCCTGACCCGCCGCAGGCTAAGCCTCAAGGGGGTCCTTGCCAGTGGCGGCGACTCCAAGATGCTTCTTTCAGGATGGGTGAACGACTACATGGGCATGCCCACGGGGGCCTCCCTCTCGTACTCGGGCACCATGGGAGAGGCCCTCTATCTCTTCCTGGCCAGGTTATCCCATGACCCACAGGGCCTTTGGCTCAACACCCCCTTCCAGACAGAGGGGCAATGGGATTGGAGGGGAGGCGAGGCCCACCACCTCAAAGGCAAGGCACATTGGCCAACAGGGGCGGTGGCCACCATCGACATGAGCACCTCTTCCAAGGGCATACTGGTAAGGCAGGCCTCCATTGCCTCGCAGGGAGAAAAGTTCGAGGCCAGCACAAGGTTTCCCTTTGCCCCCAAGGGCAGGTTAGAGGTGAGCTTCAATGGCAGGGTGAAGTACGGGGATATCGAGAGCATATTCCGCAACCACGGTCTTTTGACCCAGGGGGGATTCGTGAAAGGAGAAGGTTTTCACGCTGTTCTCGACCTTGGAAGGCCAAAAGGGTCCTCCTTTAAGGGGACTCTGACCGCAAAAAACCTGCAGATCGACGGCTACTTTATCCACTGGCTCGAGGCAAGGGGCACCAGCACCGGGCTCGTGGTGAAAAGGGCAAGGTTCAACTACGGTGGGGGCGACTGGAACGCCACCGCCGCCATCACCCTCTCTCAACCCCTCCACCTCACTGGCATGGTAGAGGGCCCATTGCTCAGGCTTCCAGCGACAGGGGTGACCCAGGAGAGAGGGAAAAAGAGGGAGAGGCCCACGGGCAACGAGACGCGCACAACCCAAGGCAAGACATGGATCCGTTACCTTGAGTCTTTGGAGGGAACCCTGTCGCTCAAGATAGGACGGGTAGAGTACGGAAACTACACGGTGAAGGGATTTGCAGGAAGCCTGGGCATTCTTGGCGAGGGGGCAGGGGTCGAGGTGCACATGAGAAAGGGCAACCTATGCTCCATACCCCTCACCGGAAAGGTGAAGATACCCTTAGAGAACCACGGGCAGAGCACCTACCTGGTGCACATACCGAGGCGCAAGCTCCCCGAGGAGAACCAGCCCAGGTTCGAAAAGGTTCTACCCTGCATCTTCCCCAGTCTGCAGGACAAAGAGCCACTAATCGAGGGGCCCTTCAGGGTATGGGGAGAGATAAAGACCAGGGATCCGGGAGACGGAGAACCCCTGAAACACCTAAGGGGATACATCAATGTGAGATCCAACCCCAGGAAGAGGCCTGGGCTCATACACAAGTTCAAGCTGGTATCGAAGCTGCTCGACGTGTTGAACCCCCTGGCCCTTGCCAGCAACCTACCAAAGTTAACCATGAAGGGAATACCCTACAACAAGCTGATGTTGAAGATATCCTTCAATGAAGAGACCTGGCCAATAGACCAGGCTGTCCTCGACGGCCCGGCCCTGAAGATAGTGGCCAAGGGAAAGCTCAAGAATAGCGGCGATGAGATAGACGCCACCGTGCTGGTGGGCATGCTCAAGACGGTGAACCGGGTAGTGAAGAACATCCCCCTGGTGAGCACCATCGTGAAACACGTGCTCTCTGGCAAGCACGGCTCCATCATCTCAATTCCCGTGAGCGTTAAGGGACCCATGGACGATCCCCTGGTGGTGCCCATGTCGCCCACCGCCGTGGGTTCAGAGTTGCTGGGCATAGTCACCAGGACCCTGAAGCTACCGGTCACCCTCCTCTCCCCCCTGTTCAATGGCCCGGGGAAGGATGAGAAGGGCAACAGGACGGAACAATGAGCCTTCTCACCGTCTCCGAGTGGTTCACCTCCATCCAGGGGGAGGGATGCGAGGCGGGTATTCCCGCCATTTTCCTGAGGCTCTCAGGTTGCAATCTGAGGTGCAAGTTCTGCGACACCGTTCACGCCTGGGAAGAGGGAAGCACCCTCACCGTGGATGAGGCAAGCAAGAGGATACTGTCGTCTCGGGTGGCGGACGTGGTGGTTACTGGGGGAGAACCCATGTTACAGGCAGAGGCGTTGAAAAAGCTATTGGCCTCGGTGGGCGAAAGAAAGAGGTTTCACTTAGAGACCAACGGCACCATCTGGAACAGGGAGCTTTTGGAGATGTTCCACCTGGTCACAATCTCTCCAAAGCTGCCCAGCATGGCAAAAAAGGGGCTGGAGCACGAGGTACTGGACACCTTCCACAGCTGGGACGGGCCACTTCAGGTGAAGGTGCTGGTGAGTAAAAGGGAGGACTGGGAGGGTCTGGACACGCTGGTTGAGCGATACCCCAGGTGGGGCCGCGAGGTGCCACTGGTGGTGCAGCCTCTATGCACAACAGAGGAGAGCATAGGTGAGTACCTGCTAAATGCAGGCAGGCTCGCATGCCAGTTCACCGCCTGGGCAGAAGAGCGCGGGATGGAGAGCACCAGGTTCATGCCCCAGTTGCACAAGGTGCTCTGGTGGGGAGAGGAGAGACGATGAGCACAAAGGTGTTGGCCCTGGCAGGCAGCCCCAGGAGGGGCGGCAACACCGACATCCTGCTTGAGCGCGCCGCCTCAGGGGTGGAGGCCGCAGGGGGAAGGGTTGAGAGGCTGGCGGTGGCAGAGAAGAGAATAACCCCCTGCACCGCCTGCGGGGCCTGCCTGGGTACAGGTGAGTGCACCATCAGGGACGAGATGGAAGGGCTCTACCACCAGCTCGTAACCTGTCAGGCCCTGGTGGTGGCAACCCCGGTCTTCTTCCACGGTGTGCCCGCCCAGCTCAAGGCAATGGTTGACCGTTGCCAGGCACTCTGGGCCCGCAAAGAGCGGCTGGGACAGGTGGTGAGGAGGGTGCCGGGAAGGGCCCTCTTGATCTCTGTGGGGGGCACGGACTACGAAAACACCTTCACGGGGGTGGTCCTAACCGTGGGGTTGCTCTTCAGGGTGCTGGGCATGAAAGAGCTGCCTCCGGTGCTGGTGCCCGGGGTGGACGAGAAGGGGGCCATACTCTCGCACACCCCGGCACTTAAACTCGCCGAGAGACGGGGAAGGGAGCTTCTGCTACCCCGCGGGTAAGAAAAAGAGGGCCCTCTGCCTCATAGAGAAGGGCAGGGTGTAAGAAAAGACCTGCCCCCCGTGTTTTGACTGTAGTTTAAAGGCATCTTCGCAGGACAGAAAGAGAAGAGAGTGGCCGCCTCCCTCAACCAGCGATGCCACCATCTCAAGGGCCTTGGGGGGAGATGCAAGGGCCCTGGCCAAGGCAAGGGGAAACCTCTCTTTCACCTGGTGAGCCCGGGAGTGAACCACCCTTACGCGGTGGGAAACACCGGCGGTCCTTGCTGCATGGCTAACAAAGGCCAGGCGCTTCCCCGAGGAGTCCACCCCCACACCGCTCACCCCCTCCACCGCCACAACCAGGGGCAACAGGGGAAAACCGGCGCCGCAGCCCACGTCCACGAAAGAGGGGGTACCATGACCCTTGCCAACCAACCGGGTAAACCCTGGAAAACCGGCCACGAGGGGGGCCAGGGAGTCGAGAATCTCCACCTCCACCAGCTCCCTTGGGTGGTCTATGGAGGTGAGGTTGTGCACCTGGTTCCAGCGCACGAGTTCCTTCAGGATCAAGGCAAGTTTAGAGACCTTGAGTGGAGAGAGACTGAGTCCCAGGGCCCCGAGCCCGCTCAAGAGCAGTTCCTCCCAGTTGGCCATCCCTGTCAGGTCAGGGCAGTCTCTGGATTGGCCTGATGCGCCTGGTTGAGACAAAGTGCCTTCCCGGCACCAGGGGCAGGGGCATCTCGAAGTGCCTCACGAAGGGGGCGGCCTGAACGCCGGTTATCTCCATGTCCCCCACCTCGGGGGTGACGAAGAACCACCTCTGCACCATGGGCGAGAAGGGGGCAGCGAAGAGGTACGAGACCACCGCCGCCACAACCACCCCAAAGGGGCTGAAAAACCTCAAGAAGAACATGAGCACCAGCATCAGCAGAAACAGCATGAAACCGCTTGCCATGTTGGCGGTGGCGCATCCCCTGTGGACCAGTATGGAGTGGTCCCCTGACAACACCCTCTTCCTCCCCTTCTGGGCCGCCTCCATGATGGCGTCGGGGCTCATGATGCCCTCTGGAAGGTTCACGTAGAAGCCCACCTCCTGGGCCATTCCCCTGGGCCTGGCGCTTATCCCCTCCTCCTCCAACAGGTTCAGGGTGGCATGGCATAGGGCGTGGTTCTTGCGAAGCCTGGGATCCCTCCAGAGGTTCCAGAGGTGGCGGGGCAGCTCCCACCACCCCCCCACCGAGAACAGGACAAACTCGTAAGAGAAGAGCAGTATGGTGAGAATCACCAGCAGTGGCAGCAGTATCCAGAAGAGCGGGTTCAA
>CAZQJB010000017.1:0-13904 GCA_964593115.1 uncultured Aquificales bacterium | reverse complement strand
CCTGCTAACCATAGAGGAGGCCGCCCCGGGCCGGTACAGGTACCACGTACTGGGAGGGGCCATATCTCCCCTGGCAAGGGTGCATCCCGACCAGCTCACCGCTGGCGAGATACCCCAACGCATCGCCCAGGAGGGGATACGAGAGGTGGTGATAGCCACAAGCGCCACCACAGAGGGGGAGGCCACGGCCCAATACGTGGCTGGACTACTGAAAGACCTGGCACCAATAAGGAGATTGGGCAAAGGCGTTCCACTTGGGGCCAAGGTTCAGCAGATGGACAACCTCACCCTAAGGTATGCCTTAGAGGGGGATTGATGCCATGGAGGTGTTCGTAGGAGGGGTTGGAATGGTGCCCTTCGGCAGGCACCATTCCAGGTCGCTGGTCTCACTGTTGAGCGAGGCCGCCACAAAGGCCTTAGAGGACGACGGGGGAATGGAGGTGGACTGCGTCATCGTAGGGGCCATGAACCCCGAGGAGTTCTGTGGAGAGGGCAACATATCGGCGGCGCTTGTGAACAGCCTGGGTCTCGCAGGTATCCCCTCCATGCGGGTCGAAACCGCCTCTTCCTCTGGAGGAAGCGTGTTAGAGGCCGCCCACTGGTCAGTGGCCAGCGGCCAGTTTAAGAGGGTGCTGGCAGTTGCAGGGGAGAAGATGACCCACCTGCCCACTCCGGTGGTGACCAGGATACTTGCCGAGGTGATCGAGCCTTACGAGAGGAACGCTGGAGCCTCCATGGTGGCCCTGGCCGCAATGGTGACCCAGGCCTATGCCCACGAAGCCCACATCTCGATGAAGAGGCTCGAATCTGTGCTCTGCCACGTAGCCATGAAAAACCACCGTTACGGGGCCAAGAACCCCTACGCACAGTTCAGAAAAGAGATAACAGAAGAGCAGTACTACAACAGCCGCCAGGTCTCTTTCCCGCTACGCCTCTACGACTGCAGCCCAATCACCGATGGGGCCGCAGCCCTCGTTCTCACCAGCGAGAACCGTAACGTGAAGCTCACCGGCATAGGGCACGGCACCGACACCCTGGCGGTGCGACACAGGGTGAACCTGCACTCCTTTGCCGCCGCCCGCATAGCGGCAAAAAGGGCCTACGCCATGGCGAACAGGGACCCCAAAGACATCGGGTTTGCAGAGGTGCACGACGCCTTCACCTGTTTCGAGGTGATCGGGGCCGAAGACCTGGGGCTTTTGGAAGAGAAAAAGGGCTGGAAGAGCGTGGAAAGGGGAGAGACAGAAAAAGAGGGGAAAATACCCATAAACATCAGCGGTGGACTCAAGTCAAGAGGGCATCCAGTAGGGGGGTCTGGTCTTGCTCAGGCCGTTGAGGTTGTGTGGCAGATCCGGGGAGAGGTGGGGGCAGACAGGCAGGTAGAGAACCATTCCATAGGCATGATCCACAGTATCGGGGGTCTGGCCAACAACAACGTGGTGGCCATATTCGAAGAGAGACACACCCCACCCCACGGTTTTGGGTGGGCACCCACCTACCATAGGGAGATAGAGGTGAACCGCAGTCCCCAAGACCCAGAGGAGGTGAAGGGACGAGAGGGAACGGTGGACGCCTTCACCCTGCTCTCTGTACCCCCCGAGGGTTTTCCCTCTCCCCTGGTCCTGGGGCTCGTATCCACACAGGACGGCCACAGGGTACTGGCCCGTGCCCCCACCGCCTCACACTTCAAGGTGGGCGAAAAGGTGTTTTTGGAAAAAGAGGAAAACCGCTACGTTTTCATGAAGGCCAACGCCATGGAGAGGCTGCTCTACCGCGTCGAGAAGAAGAGGGAGAGCATGCGAGAGACACTGAAAGATATCTTGTCGAGATGGAAGCACTGAGAACAGGAGGTAGAGATTGGAGAACCTGAGCCACAGCGCCCAGGACTACCTGGAGGCCATACTCATCCTGTCACAGGAAGGGGGAAAGACCAGGGTGAAAGACGTGGCAGACCACCTGCAGGTGAAGAAGCCCAGCGTGGTGGTGGCCATAAAAGGACTGGCCGAGAAGGGATTGGTGAACCACGAGCACTACGGTTACGTGGAGCTCACGGAAGAGGGGCACCGGGTGGCCCGGCAGATCTACCACCGGCACCAGGTGCTCATGGAGTTCCTGAGCCGGGTGCTGGGCCTCGATCCTGAGCTGGCAGAGAAGGACGCCTGCCAGATGGAGCACTACATCAGTCCCCTCACCCTTGAGAGGCTGGTGAAGTTCGTGGAGTTCGTGGACAACTTTCCCACCCTTGGACAGGAGCCCAAATGGCTCACCCACTTCAAGAGGTACGTGGAGACAGGGGAGCCACCCCCCTGCAGGGAAGACCACCTGAAGGGCTGAGTCAGAGTTCTGAAAGCACCTTCGAGAAGGCGGCTACCGCCTCTTCGATCTCGCCATCTCCAATAATCAGGGGGGGCAAGAACCTCACAACCCGATCCCCTGCAGGAACGGTGAGAACACCACCATCCATGAGCAGAGAAACCACCTTGCCGGCAAGAGGTTGAGCAAACTCCACGCCTATCATCAATCCCCTTCCCCTGACCTCACTCACCAGGGAGCACCCCTCAGCGGCCCTGGACAGCATCTCTTTGAACAGCTCGCCCCTTCTTCTCACCCCTGGCAAAAACCCAGGAGAGAGCAGGGTATCCAGCACCACCAGCCCCGCCGCACAGGCCAGGTAATTGCCCCCAAAAGTGGAGGCGTGGCTTCCAGGGGGCAACCCGCAGGCCACATCCTCAGAGAAGAGCAGTGCGCCTATGGGCACCCCACCACCAAGGCCCTTGGCCAGGGTGACGGCGTCTGGAGTGACCCCCTCGTCCTGGTATGCAAAAAGGCGACCTGTTCTGCCCATCCCCGTCTGAACCTCGTCGAGGATGAAAAGAACGCCCTTTTCCCGGCAGACTGACTCAACCTCCCGCAGGTAACCTGGCGGAGGCACTACCACCCCTCCTTCTCCCTGTATGGGTTCCACTAACACCGCTGCTGTCTGGGGACCAACAGCCCTTCTCAAGGCATCCAGGTCTCCAAAGGGAACGTGAACGAAGCCAGGGGGAAGAGGGGCAAAACCGCTCTTTATCTTCTCCTGTCCCGTTGCAGCTATGGTGGCCCAGGTTCTGCCATGAAAGGAGGCCTCCATGGTCACCACCTGGAACCTGCCAGGTTCGCCCTTCTCCAGGTGGTAGCGCCTTGCCAGTTTTATGGCAGCCTCGTTGGCCTCGGCCCCGGAGTTGCAGAAGAAGACCCGTTGGGCAAAGGAGTGCTCCACCAGCATGCTGGCCAGCATGGCCTGCTGTGGTATGTGGTAGAGGTTAGAGACGTGTAGAACGGTGTTGGCCTGCCTGCAGATGGCCTCTGCAAGGGGGGGATACCCGTGACCCAGGGAGCATACCGCTATTCCCGCGGCACAGTCGAGGTACTCCTTATTGTCTGCATCCCACACCCTGCACCCCTCACCCCTCACTATGGCTATGGGATACCTGTTGTAGGTGGCGGCCACGCAGCGGCCGGTCTCTTCAACCCAGTGACTGTTGTCAGGCATAGCTGTGCAGGCCTGAGATGATCAGGTTCACCCCGAGGTAAGTGAATATGACCGCGGCGAAACCGATTATCGAGATCACCGCCGTGCGTTTACCCCTCCACCCCCTGGTGTACCGGGCGTGCAAGAAGGTAGCATAGATGAACCAGGTGATGAGAGACCAGGTCTCCTTGGGGTCCCAGCTCCAGTACGAGCCCCAGGCGTAGTTGGCCCAGGCCGAACCGGTTATTATCCCCAGGGTGAGAAGGGCAAAGCCTATGATAACCGACTTGTAGTTTATCTCGTCGAGCACCTTCAGCTCGGGCAGGAAGGCAACGAAGCCCTCCTTCTTATCCTCCCTCCCCGCCTTGATGAGGTACATGATGCTGGCCCCAAAGGAGATGGCAAAGGCGGCGTAACCAAGGAAACAGGTGATGACGTGGGCTATGAGCCAGTTGCTCTGCAAGGCGGGAATCAGGGGCTCAACCTCTGTGCGTATCCCCGGACCAATGCTGGTGTAGGCCAGGGTGAGAAAGGCCCAGGGCACCACGAAGGCACCTATCACCTTGTTCTTGTACTTCCATTCCAGGAGCATGTAGAGAAGGGCAATAGACCAAGAGAAGAAGACCATGGACTCGTAGAGGTTGGTGAAGGGGGCATGACCCCAGCCAAGACGGTAAGAGATGACCGCCCTGGCCACCATGGCCACCGTCTCCACCACGAAACCGACAAAGAGTGTTCCAGTGGCTATCCGTCCCAGGGTCTTGTTTCGGTACGGCAGGTAGCTGATGTAGAAGACCACCGCCGCTAAGTATATGAATATAACGTAGCTTATCAGTCTTGTGTCCAAGGTGGCATGGACCACTGCAGCTTCTCCCATCACTTCTCTCCTTTCGCGGTTCTCTCTTTCAATGCCTCCACCAGCCCGGCAAAGGCGTCTTCAAAGGCGGTCCTGTTGCGGTTGGTGCTGCCCGCAACGAGTATCTCGCTCTTCTCACCCCTGGGCTCCACAAGCACCCACCACCTCTTGTGAGAGACGAAGAAGGTTACGAGCAAACCCAGGATCATCAGTATGCATCCTGTCCATACCACCCAGACACCTGGGTCCTTGGAGACCTGGATCCCCGTGTATTGTAACCCTTTGAATCTCACGTACCTGAAGGTGTAGGGCATGTCGGGGGAGCTGTGGATGTTGGGGTGAAAGGCAAACATCCAAGAGCGGCCCAGGTACCTGCCGTTGCGGCGCACCTCCAGCAGGGCGGCGGGATTCCTTAGCTCGTCAGAGCGACTCATGGGCTGGTTGTTCTCCCCCAACACCAGGTCGGGATAGAACCCCACAAGCCTCAGGGTGGTGTTGTTGTCTATCTTTGCCTCTCCACCCACCTTCACGGATATCTCTTTGGGTTTACCCCCCTCCCTTGGGGTCACCACAAGGGTGAGCACCCCTTTCTCGTTGCTTATGGTACCGTAACTGGCCTGGTAGAACCTTATCCCCTTGTAAACCAGGGGATGGTTCACCCTTATGGATCTGGTGAGAACGGTTCTGTTACCCTCCACTATGGAGAGGACGCTCTTGTACTCCTTGGGCATCCCCGTTCCCGGGTAGTAGGTGACGTCAAAGGAGTCACATCTCACCGAAAATGGCAAAACTATGCGGTGCTGCATGTCTCGCAAAATAACGTTGGGGCTCGACTGGCCCTCAACTATGGTCATGTTACCCTGGAATCCCCAGATACCGCCGATTATTCCGCCCAGCACAATGGCGATGACCGAGAGGTGGGTGATGGTGACACCTATTCTGTTCACCAGTCCCTTCTGTGCAAATAGCCGGTAAACGCCACTGTCAATCATCTCCTCGCAGGAGATACCGTGCTCCAACAACACCTCTTTCGCCACTCCAAACGCCTTCTCGGCAGCAAGGGGGCTCTTCCACCTCGCCTTCTGTGAGTACTGGCTCAGCCTGCCCTTATCGGGCCACTTGTCGGGATGGGTGATGAACCTCCACGAACGGGGAAGCCTGTCCAAGGAGCAGATCACGATGTTCACAATAAGCACCCCTAACAGGGCCAGGAACCACCAGGAGTGGTACATGTCGTCGAGCATCAGCGCCTTGATCAGCCGGTACCCCGCCTCGCCGTACTCTGATATGTAGTCCTGTGAGGGGGCCTGCTGCTGGATTATGGTGCCGGCAATAGAGGTTACCGCAAGAACAATAAGGAGGAAGATGGTGAGTTTTAATGAGCTGAAGAAACTGACCAGCCTGTCAAGAAGCGACCTGCTCTCAACCTTCTCTTTCACGGTGACCAGACTCCTTTCTCAGTAACAGAAGCGATTAGCATAAAGGTATCGCCTCAACGGCCTTTGTCAAGGGTGGCGGGCAACAGGAGCCTCTCGCTCTCCCTCACCAGCAAGAGCAGTTCACGGGCCTGCTCAGGGGGCAGAACCACGAAGGCCTCTGCAGCCACTGACGAGGGCAGGGTGAGGGTGCGATGCCTGTTCAATCCCTCTATGGCCAGGTGGTAGGGCAGGGTTTCAACCTGGGATGAGTAAGAGAGCATAAGCTCCATCTTCTCATGGGCTACAGAGGAGATGTCAACCAGCAGGTTTGGGCGCAGGGTCACCACCCCCTCGTAGAAGACCACCATTGTCTCAACCCCCTGGAGTATCCCCAGGATGGACTGGGTGACCACCCTGTGGTCGGGGTGTATCTCCCAGGGAGACGGCAGAAAGACCGCCTTAGGCTTCAGCGTATCCACGAGCTCACCTGCCCTCTCACCCACCTGGTCTGCACATCCAGATGTCTCCCTGTCTTTGAAACCCCACCACAGGCACTCGGCACCAAGCCTCTTGGCAATCCCCTGGAACTCGCCCATTCGTGTCTCTACGTAGTGGTTGGGATCAACCCCCTGGTCTTTGCAGCCTTTGCTCCCGTCAGTCACTGCCACCAGGGTCAGCTTAATGCCCCGCTCTGCCATCAGGAGAAGGGTGCCCCCACAGCCGAAGGTTTCGTCGTCGGGGTGGGGGGCAAAGACGACCACAGGCGACAGACCTGCAAGCCAGTCACCGCTGCCGTATGGATAAAGAAGGGGCTCTTTCACCACAAGAGCCCCTTTCTGGCGCTTGCCAAGTATTCTCTTGAAAAGACTCACCTACTACAGATTCTCAATGGGCTTTGGGTGGAAAGAGCTGCAGTTTGAGAAGCTCTCCACCCATGTAGCCTCCAAACAGCTGGTCGCCGATGGAGATAAGGGGGGGCTCCTTCACCTGTAGCCTCGAGATGTAGAAGCTCACCTTGCCCATCTCGTCGAGCATATCCTTGTACTTGGGATCGTCAACGTTGAACTTCTTCGACTCCTCGATCATCTTCTTCAGGGCCTTGTCGTTGTCCACCTCCAGGTACTTGAAGAACTCCTTCTTCTTCCCCTCGCGCCAGAGGCTCCAGAGAAAGATGGATGCCTTGGTAGAGGGCAGTCCCATCCAGGCCATGGGCTGCAGGTAGGCCTTGTAACCCAGCTCTTTCAGGCGCTCTATCTCCTTGCGGGAGCGGACGTCCAGGGGATCGAAGTAGAGTATTATCTCCTTTGGCGGTTTCTTGCCGTCAACGTATGGTATTATCTTTCTGTTAACCCGCTCGGCCAGCTTGGTGCCATCGGCACCCCTGGGAAGCTTCAGTGCCCCACGCTTGATGGCCTCTACATAAACCACGTTCTCGACGTCGCCCGAGCGCAGAAGCACGTTGTAGGGAAAGTAGTACTTGCCGTCGGCACTGAACATGAAGAGGTTCTTCTTGAAGGCCTCGTTTTCGAGCACCACCGCATAGACCCCCTTGATGGGTGTCTCCCAGATGTCGGTGATCTCAAGGCCCTTGTAGTTCTTGTTGAGCATGTTCTGGATGGCCGTCTTCACCTTCACGGGCACCTCGGGCTTACCCTTTGCCCAGCAGGAACCACCGACCACCAGGCCCATAACCACCACTGCAATCACCAATACCCTCTTAGCCATGACGCTACCTCCTTCTTCTTTTAAGGTGGAAGCCCCTAATACTGCCTATGCCAACGTATGGCAAGAAGACCTAACCCTAACGGGCCTTAGCCATTGCCCTTACCATCAGCCTCTCGGTTATCTCCCTGAGCTCGGGATCTTTTATCTCTTTCAGCACCTCTTCCACCCTGGCCCTCTGCTCAGGAGCGAGCTCAGGGAGAGACCCCTCCACCAGCTCATCAACATTTTTCCTCTCTATTTCCCCCCATCTCATCACCAGTTTTTTCAGGGGCCGCATCTTGCTCTTTGCCTGCTCGTTCAGCCTTTTAAGTATGCCAGGGGCCATCAGTTGAAGGTTGTTCATCAGGGAGTGGTCATCCACCCTCACCACCAGGCTCGTACCTTTTATCCCCACCACCTGGGAATGCCTGGCAACGAAGTCACCAACTACCTCGCGCCATGCCCTCTCCAACACCGCCTGGGCCTCGGCCCGTTGCCACACGCCCTCGCCTAACACCCCACGGGCTATCCTGCCCACGTGGGTCAGGTCTCCCTTTCTTCTCCTGGCCATCAACCGCTCACCGTCTTGTGGGCCTCACGAATGGGCTCGGGTAGCCTGTACCTTGGGGCAGACTCCAGCACCAGCATCAAGGCGCTATCCAATCCAACCCTGTGGCCCACAGACACGTAAACCGGCTTCACCCTCTCCCTGGTGCGCAGAACTGCACCTATCCTCTTGCCCTTGTGGAACCACCACGCCACGCCGCCCCGTTGGGGAGCAGGCTCCTCGTGGGTACCAAGCAGCCTGCTCTTGGCACAGCCCACGGTGGGTATCCCTATGGTTATCCCCAGGTGCGAGGCTATGCCCAACCCCCGTGGATGTGCAACACCGTTACCATCCACCATAATCACCTGTGGCTTAGTCTTCAGCCTCTCGAAGGCCCCAAGCAGCAACGGCAGCTCGCGAAACGAAAGCAGGCCAGGAATGTAGGGCATGTAAACCTTCCCCTCGTAAACGGCCCTCTCCACCACCTTGAAAGAGGGGTACTCCATCACCACGATACCCCCCAGTCCCCTGGTCTCGCCCCTCTTGGTAGAGCAGTCCGCTCCCCCGATAAGCATGCCTTGGCAGGGCATGCCACCAAGGCCGGGATCTGTCTCGGTCACCACCATGGCACTCAGGCGCTCTTGCAGGGCCATGGCCTCTGACGGAGATAGGGAGGCATCCCAGGGCGGCAGTATCAAACCCTCACCTCTCCCTCTATGTTCAGCCTGTCACGGTATGGACCAAGGGCAGGCTCCACCTCCTGTGCAACAAACTCCTCCACCTGCTGGGGGGCACGTCCCACGAACCTCTCGGGGTGCATAAGGTCCTCTATTCTCTCCCGGGATAGGCCAAAGGCTGGATCCCCGCAGATCAAGTCGAGCAGGGGATTGGGCCTGCCCGACTTCACCTCGCGTCCCGCCGCCATGGAGTACTCCCTTATCCTCTCGTGTAGCTCCTGCCGGTCACCCCCTGCCTTCACCGCCTCCATCAGCACCTCTTCCATGGCCATGAAGGGCAGCTCTCTCATCAGGTTGGCCTGCACCATGGCCTCGTTCACCACCAGGTTGGAGGCCACGTTGAGGCAGAGCTCAAGCACCGCGTCTGCGGTCAAGAAGGCCTCGGGAATCGCTATCCTCCTGTTGGCAGAGTCGTCTAAGGTACGCTCCATCCACTGGGTGGCCGCTGTGTACTCAAGGTTGCTCTCAAGGGAGATCAGGTACCTTGAGAGGGCACATATCCTCTCTGAGCGCATGGGATTTCTCTTGTAGGGCATGGCAGACGAGCCCACCTGGCTCTTCTCGAAGGGCTCCTCTACCTCTTTCATGAACTGGAGCAACCTGATGTCTGAGGCAAACTTGTGGGCAGACTCACCTACCCCCGCAAGGGCCGCCAACACCTGGGCATCCTGCTTTCTGGTGTAGGTCTGGCCAGTAACCAGAAACCTTCTTGAAAAGCCCATCTTTTCAGTCACAAGGCGGTCCAGCTCTTTCACCTTCCCGTGGTCGCCGCCAAAGAGCTTCAAGAAGCTGTCCTGGGTGCCCGTGGTGCCCTTAACACCCCTGAACCTGAGGGTCTCTATCCTGTACTCCACCTCCCGCAGGTCCATTAGAAACTCCTGTATCCACAGGGTGGCCCTCTTGCCTATGGTTGTGGGCTGGGCAGGCTGAAGGTGGGTGAACCCCAAGGTGGGTGTGGCCCTTCTCTCAACGGCAAAGGCCGACAACCTGTGCACCAGGTTTGCGAGTTTCACCGCCAATAGCTGCAGGGCCTCGCGCATCACCAGGATGTCGGTGTTGTCTCCCACGTAGGCACTGGTGGCCCCAAGGTGGATTATTCCCCCTGCCAGGGGACACTGCTGGGCGTAGGCCCTGATGTGTGCCATCACGTCGTGCCTGAGCCTCGCCTCCTCATGCTTCGCCACTTCCAGGTTAAGGTTCTTCTGGTTCCTCCTAAGCTCATCCACCTGCTCCCTGGTTATTGGAAGCCCTAACTCCATCTCGGCCTCCGCCAGGGCCACCCACAATGCCCTCCAGGTGGTGAACTTCTTGTGGTCTGAAAAAAGGTATGCCATCTCCCTGCTGGCGTAGCGCTCCATAAGGGGATGGCGAAACTCCCTATCCTTCTCCATGGGTCTCACTCCTTGCTATGGGGTTGGTTCAAGGGGTAGTCTCTTGCCAGAGAAAAGGCAAGGGAGGCCCAGAGTGAGATACGGTGAAAGAGAGATATCAGAGGCGAAACTGGAGAGGTGGGAGAACCCTTGCCCAGAGAGGGACTACACCATCGAGCTATCTTACCCCGAGTTCACCTGCCTATGCCCCAGGTCGGGGTACCCAGACTTCGCCACCATCAGGATCACCTACATCCCCAACCAGTGGATAGTGGAACTCAAGTCGCTAAAGCTCTACCTGAACCGGTACCGCAACACCCACATCTCGCACGAAGAGGCCGCAAACAGGATATACTCGGACATCCACGAGCTCATCCAGCCCAAGGCCCTAAAGGTGGTGGCAGACTTCAACCCCCGGGGCAACCTTCACACCGTGGTCAGGGTGGGGTCCCTGGAGTCCAGGCGGGGAGAATAGCTCAAACCAGCTTTTTCAGCTCGGCAACCAGCTTCTTCAGGGTGATGAGGGTGAGTCCCAGCTTTGCCCCCTCCTTCATCAGGGCAAGCAGCACCGCGTCCTCTCCCACGCTCATCAACAGGGCATCTCCCTTCTCTGCCCTGATCAAGACCTGGTCAAGCCCACCCTTCTCAAGCTCCACCGCCGCCCTCTCTCCAAGGGAGAGCAGTGCCGCACCCATTGCCGCAACCCTGTCCTCCTCCATACCCTCTGGAAGGATGGACTCGATGGGAAGCCCGTCAACGCTAACCAATGCCAATGCCTCAACCTCTGGGGCAGAGGCTATGCTCCGCTTCAACGCCCTGAATATCTTGCTCTCAGCCATGGTTTAACCTCCTAAAGTACCGCCACTCGGGTAAGAACATAAACAAACCAGACAAGAAAACCTCGCCGATCAACTGCCTGACAACCTGTCGAGCTCTTGCAACACCTTATCCACGTGGCCCTTGGCACGAACCTTTCTCCAGGCCTTCACTATGGTCCCGTCAGGGGCGATGATGAATGTGGAGCGAATAACCCCCTTCACCACCTTGCCGTACATCTTCTTCTCGCCAAAGGCACCGTAGCTCTCCATCACACTCTTTTCGGGATCGCTCAACAGGTAGAAATTTAGCCCGTGTTTCTCTCTGAAACGCATGTGAGACCTGATGCTATCCGGGCTAACCCCCAGCACCACGGCCCTGGACGACACCCTGTTCATGTTGTCCCTGAAGTCACAGGCCTCGGTGGTGCAACCGGAGGTGTTGTCCTTCGGGTAGAAGTAGAGAACCACCATCTTCTCTCCCCCAAGAAACTGGGAAAGGCTAACCTCCACCTCCTCACCCTCTGGAGATAGCCCCGCCAGGGTGAAATCGGGGGCCCTGTCACCCTCTTCTGGAACCACGCCCATAATCACTCCTCCTCTTCTCCTTCTCGCCGCCTGAGCCAGCTAATGCGCACCCAGTCTAAACCTTTGCCCTACCTTTTCTCAAGGGGCCAACCCTTAGTGAAAAAGGGGAAAGGAGGAGAAGATGGCCCCCTTCTTGATCCAAGTCAATGCATGGGAAAACCAAGGGGCTATCTTCACTGCCACAGAGAGATCAAACCAGGAGGTGGCGATATGTTTTGTGACCAGTGTGAGCAGACGGCAAAGGGAGTTGCATGCACCGTAAAGGGCGTGTGCGGAAAGACCCCCGAGGTGGACTATTTGCAAGACCTGTTACTCTACATAGTAGAGGGAATAGGCATAGTTGCTGTTGAGGGTAAGAAGGTTGGAGTGAGAGACCATGAGGCAGACGTATTTGTGTGCGACGCCCTCTTCTCCACCCTCACCAACGTCAACTTCGATCCGCAGCGTTTCGTTGAATACATCAAGAGGGCAGTGGAGATCCGCGAAAACCTCAAGGAGAAGGTTAAGAAGGCAGGTGGAAACACCGACCTCCCCCAGGGACCTGCCACGTTCAAGCCTGCAGAGAGCATGGATGAGATGGTCAAGCAGGGAGAGATGGTGGAACTCAAGCCCACCCCAAGCCTCGATAAAGACATCTTCTCACTGAAAGAGACCCTGCTTTACGGAATAAAGGGCCTCGCATCCTACGCCTACCATGCCCAGGAGCTGGGGCAGGAGGACGAGAAGGTTTACGACTTCATCCACGAGGGCATGGCATCTCTAACAAGGGACGACATGGGCTTAGACCAGTGGCTTGACCTGGTGCTCAGGTGCGGAGAGGCCAACCTGCGCAGCATGGAGCTTCTGGACGCGGCAAACACGGGCACCTATGGCAATCCTGAGCCCACCTCTGTCTCTTTAGGCGTGAAGAAGGGTAAGGCCATAGTGGTCTCAGGCCACAACCTTAGGGATCTCGAGGACATACTGAAACAGACCGAGGGCAAGGGGATAAACGTGTACACCCACGGAGAGATGCTACCCTGTCACGGATACCCCGAGCTGAAGAAGTATCCCCACCTGGTGGGACACTACGGCACCGCGTGGCAGAACCAGCAGAAGGAGTTTGCCCAGTTCCCCGGGGCCATCGTGATGACCACCAACTGCATCATGCCACCAAAGGAGTCTTACAAGGACAACCTGTTCACCGTGGGACCCGTGGGATGGCCAGGGGTTAAGCACATCCCGGGGCGCGACTTCTCGGCGGCCATCGAGAGGGCCCTGGAGCTACCGGGCTTCCCGGAAGATAAAGAGGGCAAGACCGTGCTCACGGGATTCGCGAGAAACGCCGTGCTATCGGTGGCAGACAAGGTGATCGATGCTGTAAAAGACGGCCAGATCCGCCACTTCTTCCTGGTGGGGGGCTGCGACGGAGCAAGACCGGGGCGCAACTACTACACGGAGTTTGTGGAAAAGGCCCCCAAGGACACGGTGATTCTCACACTGGCCTGCGGAAAGTTCAGGTTCTTCGACAAGGATCTTGGGGATATCGGGGGCATACCCAGGCTGCTCGACGTGGGACAGTGCAACGACGCCTATTCGGCGGTGCAGATCGCCCTGGCCCTGGCAAAGGCCTTCAACTGCGACGTGAACCAGTTGCCCCTTTCGCTGATCATCTCGTGGTTCGAGCAGAAGGCGGTGGCCATACTTCTCACCCTGCTCTACCTGGGCATCAAGGATATCCGTCTTGGTCCCACCCTTCCGGCCTTCGTAAGCCCCAACGTGCTTGGGGTGCTGGTGAAGAACTTCGACATCAAGCCCATAGGCACCGCAGACGAGGATCTGAAAGCCATTCTTGGTTGATTAACGCTACGGGACCCGGTCTAACCCGGGTCCCGGTCTTTCGAAATCCCTTGAAGCATTCTGGCAAGGAGGAGAGGATGAAGGTGAAGCGCAAAATAATAGAGATAGACGAAGAGCTCTGCGACGGTTGCGGTGAGTGCATTCCCGCCTGTCCCGAGGGGGCCCTTCAAATAGTGAACGGCAAAGCCAAACTGGTGAAAGAGAACTTCTGCGATGTCCTGGGAGAGTGCCTTGGCAGGTGTCCCAAGGGGGCCATCAGGATAGTGGAGCGTGAGGCAGAGGCCTTCGACGAGGTGGCTGTTGAGAGGGAGATGAAAAAGGCCAAAGAGAAAACCCTTCCCTGCGGATGCCCCTCGACCCAGGTGAAGACCTTTGGACCGTCTCCCTGCGAGGTTGCCAACACCCCAAGGGATATGGAATCCCAGCGCTCAGAGCTATCCCATTGGCCGGTACAGATACGCCTTGTGCCCCCAACGGCGCCCTTTTTGAACAACGCCCACCTTGTGGTGGCAGCAGACT